>JAEYNI010000081.1 GCA_023412635.1 Bacillota bacterium | reverse complement strand
AAGATAGATGCTGAAGAAAATATTGATTTTCTTATTCTGGGTGATGCAATATCCAACCACATCATTGCTTTTGGTGGCAAGGAGTTTGATGAAGAAAGCATATATATAACTACTTATGACGGTAAATGTGTTTATAAGTATATAATTGGTGAAAAAGTAGCGAGATGATAAAATAAAATTACAGGTTTCCCTTCTGCTTCACTAATAGTAATAAAAGAAAAATCAGTTTCTGATTTAACCACATTACCATATATATATTGGATAAAATGTCATTCAGGATATTAGAATGTAATAACTGACGTTACTTTAACTTTGTTAAAGAGTAATCTCTTTTAATTTATATACGTGAACATAAATTACCAAGAAGCCGTTAGATAATTCCATCCGCTTTTTTACCATCTTGTTTGTGTAGTACGCATGTGCTATAATTTGTTAAATTCAACCAATCAAACAAATATGTAACGTATTAATTTATATAATCCGAATTTGACAAAAAAATACGGATATTTGTAAAAACCTTTTGACTCTGACACCGTGTCGTACTTTATAATCAAAGTAAGTAAAGAAATGAGGTTATGATATGGAGCTTCAAACAATCAGTCAGGTATCAAAGAATTACGGAATTTCTACAAGAATGCTGCGCTATTATGAACAAGCGGGATTAATTCAAAGTCTGCGGAAAGATGATTATGCTTACCGGGTTTATGACGAAAATGCCATGACACGTTTGCAGCAAATCATAGTCCTGCGTAAGCTGCGCATTCCAGTGAAGCAAATCATAAGCATACTCAACAATAACGACGCAGCCGAAGCAGTGGGTATCTTCATGCAAAACATAAGAGAAATTGACGACGAAATCACTGCGCTGTCTACCGTTAAATACATATTGACGCGCTTTGTAGAGGAAATCAATGAAAAAGCTGATGTTGATTTAAAACTCCTCGGCGACGAAGCTGTGTTCTCTGTTATAAACTCTCTTTCTTTTTTTGATAATCAAATCAAAGAAACGAAGAAAAATTTATCAATGGAAGAATTAAATAACGCTAACGAAGAATTAATGAATCTGGAAGACAAGGATGTGCGTATTGTATATTTGCCACCAATGACTGTGGCCGCTGCTTATGCTTCAGGAGAGGACTGTGAAGGCAAAGCATTGGACATGGTAAGTAAATTTACAAATGAGAGCGGATTGTTAAAAATAAAACCCGACGCACGCAGTTTCGGTTTTGACTGCTCTCAGGGTACGTCAGGAATTGGCGAAAATTCACGCGGCTATGAAGTGTGGGTATCTGTTCACGATAATATGGAGATTCCAGCTCCCTTAGTAAGACGGGAGTTCAGCGGCGGGTTATATGCTGCTCATGTTCTAAGAGCTTGGGACTTTCAGGATTGGCGGCGTCTTAAGGAATGGGTTGATGCAAGCGATAAATACGATAATGACTGGGATTCCCCACGATGGAAATCAACCGAAACACTCTTGGGACAAGGTTTTGAAGAAACTTTAAATTTTTATAACTTTATTCAAAAGCACAACTCTGAAATGAGTTATTTACAGCTTGATTTGCTATTCCCTATAAAGGAGAAGGAAAGTGGAAAATAATAAAATTGGCTCGATGATATCATTCGGTGGCTACAACTGGCGTGTCCTTTACATACAAAATAACGCGGCTTTGGTTATAACTGAAGAAATAATAGAGCAACGTGCTTACCATGACGCTTATAAAGATATAACATGGGCTGACTGCGCCTTAAGAAAATATCTTAACGGTGAGTTCTATGACAAATTCAACGCAACTGATAAGTCAAGAATAGTTCCGGTGCTAAATAAAAATCTTGATAATCAGTGGTATGGTTCAGAGGGCGGAGCAGATACGCAAGACAGTATATTTTTATTAAGCCTTGAGGAAGCGTGCAAATATTTCGGCGATAGCCTTTCAAAACTGCATAACCCAGGAAAAAATCAAAGATACTGGTTTGAAAGAAAAGATGAAAACAATAGTGAGCGAATAGCAAGAATTCGGGGTACAGAATGTATTTGTTGGTGGTGGCTTCGGTCCCCCGGCCGCTTTAACGTAAAAGCTGTGTACATCCACGGTGACGGTAATATAGGTATTCAAGGCAACAATGTGTTGAAAGGCAACATCAGCGATGGCAGATGTACAGGCGGCGTCCGTCCCGCTTTGTGGCTAAAGTTGTAATTGTAAATCTAGAACTGTGTATCAAAAAGTTTGACTATAGTTACAGCATAAAATAAGTATATTTAAAATAAATACATTTCAAAGGAGAGTCATAATGAGTAAATACGAGAACGCTATGAAACTTATGGAGGAACGTTGTGGAAATGATAAAGAAGTAATTATTGCCCTTGCCACAATATCACTATCCCCGAACGCTGCAGGTAATCCCCTTCCCGCTGCCCGTATGGTTTGTGCCTATTATGAAGACGGCATATTTTATGTTTCTACCGACGCAAGAAAAAATAAAATGCTGCAAATTGTGAAGAACAACTCGGTTTCTGTCTGCGGGTTAGACTGGTTCACGTTTCAGGGCACAGCTGAAAATCTTGGTTGGGTCAAGGACGAGAAAAATGCCGATATTAGAGCGAAATTTAAGAAAATTTTCAACTGGTTCGATGAAGTTGGTGACGAGGACAATCAGAACTCAATCGTTCTGCGTATCACTCTCACAGGAGGTACTATTATTGACGAGGAAAGAAAATACGGCGAACAGCAGTATGAAATTGATTTTATCAAAAAGACGGCGAAGTAAGATGTATAAATCACAACACTTTGATTTTGAAATTCATATTGACAAAGTGCTACAAGACAATTAGACTATATGTAATAACTTAACAGATATGACAATGACAATGAAGAGGAAGAGTAACTTACATCTCCTTCAGAGAGAAAGCATCGTGGCTGAGAATGCTTTTAGGAAGCCAGTAAGTGAAAGACACCTTGGAGTTGGTTGAAGGAAAGCAATAGTCCTATTGCAAGTAAGTCAGCCCGTATACATGCGTTAAATGTTTAAGTTGAATGTTTAGAGCATGTGATACAATGTATCCTGTTTGACAGCATTAAATTGGGTGGTACCGCGGGAACAATAACCTCTCGTCCCAGAATTATTTCTGAGATGAGGGGTTTTATTTTTTTGAATTAATTCAATAACAAACAGTTTGAGTTCCCCAATGTATAACTTGTGCACAAGTGTAAGTTCTGACGAAATATTAATTATTGAATGACAATGATCGGGAAAAGTATCTTATATCTCCTTCAGGGAGAAGGTATCGTGACTGAAAGTACCTTCAGGAATTGAGTAAGAGAACAGACACCCAGGAGTTGGTTGAAGGAAAACATGACGATGTGAGTAAGTCAACCCGCAGGTATGCGTTATATACTTTGAGATAAATGTTGCATGATACTGAGGTTATATTAGATAATGCTAACGTTTAATTTGGGTGGCACCGCGTGATTAAGCCTCTCGTCCCAGAGTTGTTTCTGTGATGGGAGGCTTCTTTATTAGGTGCGTTTCTAGAACTATTAACTGAATGAAAGGTGGATTATTATGGAATATATTACTGAAATGCAAAGTACATTAATGGTTGAGGTATCAGAATTACATCAATATGCTGGAAGAGTTGTAAGGATTAACGGCACAATACACAGAATAAGAGAAATGAGTGGTTTTGCTTTTGTAATCCTCCGTACCAAAAGAGATTTGCTGCAATGTGTGTACTCAACCGATAAGGCAAAATGCAATTTAGACACTGTTGTTGAAGGTTGTGCTGTCATTATTGAAGGTGAAGTAGTGCCTGACTCCAGGGTAATGCATAGTGCAGAAATCCATATTATCAACATTAAACTACTATCAAAGCCAGCGGAGTGCCTTCCTATTGTAATCAACAGGAAGAAACTTGATATCCCACTAGATACAAATTTAACGTATCGGCCGATATCACTTAGAAATCCACATGAAAGAGCCATATTTAAGATTCAAGAGGGTATTGTCAGGGGATTTAGAGAGTATCTTCTAAAGCAAAATTTCACGGAGATAAGAACTCCTAAGATTGTCTTCGCAGGTGCAGAGGGAGGAGCTAACATATTTAAACTTGATTACTTCGGTAAGCAGGTATACTTGGCACAGAGCCCACAGTTCTATAAACAAACGATGGTGGGAGTGTTTGAGAGAGTATTTGAGGTTGCTCCGGTGTACCGCGCAGAAAAGCACGATACATCCAGACATTTAAATGAATATGTTAGCATGGACTTTGAAATGGGCTTTATCAATGACTTCATAGAAATTATGCAGATGGAGACCGGGATGTTAAAATATGTGTTCCATCTATTAGAGACAGAATACAGTAGCGAGCTTGAGTATTTGAATGTAAAAGTTCCTCGTATTGAGTCTATTCCTGCTGTTAAATTTATGGATGCGAAGAATATTATTGCTAACGAGTATAGGAGGAAGATAAAAAATTACCATGACTTTGAACCGGAAGAAGAGCAATTACTTTGTGAGTATGCTAAGAAGAAGTTCAATAGCGACTTTATCTTCGTAACACACTATCCTTCTTCCAAGAGACCTTTTTATACTATGGAGGACAAGAATGACCCAAACTATACCCTTAGTTTTGACCTACTGTATAATGGACTTGAGGTAACTACAGGAGGACAGCGGATTCATGACTACAACGAGCAGGTTGAAAAAATGGTTAAACGGGGCATGAACCCTGATGAATTCGAATCATATTTAATGGTCCACAAATGTGGTATTCCTCCACATGGTGGACTGGGGGCTGGGTTAGAGCGACTTACAATGAAGTTTCTCGGGCTTAGCAACGTTAGAAATGCATGCTTGTTTCCGAGAGATATGAACCGGGTGACTCCATAATTCATCAATATGAGGATATACCCCTGCGTTGATTATGACTACAGGGGTATACTCCTGTTGTGGCATTAGTATCAAGTGGGATTGATATCAACACTTACAGACTACTGTTAATAACTTAGATAGCACCAGTGATACGTTGAATAGCCTATGGAAAAAATATAGGTTTGTCCTCGACAACTGCTCTTGAGAAGGCTTTAGGCCCTAGAAATACCAGTCAACAGGGTGATACAAAAAATCTCGGATATGAAAAAGGCTCAGACAGCTTGGTATCTGTAATGTTCGCGACATTGTTACTTAAAAATGTAAATAATGTTTAACATATACTTTAAGACGGTACGGAGGTAAGTACTATTAAGTGTTCTCAAATTTTAGAGGATAGTATGAAGAAAAAACTGATTTTTATAACTTGTTTTATATTAATGATTTCTCTTTCGTAACTACCTTGAGGGCAAATTTATTTATGAAAATATAGAATAAACTAAAGAGAATATATGTAATTCCATTTGGATTCCATAACAGCAAGGGGGACTTATGTGCAGGTGAATTTTTATGAGTTGGAATATTACGCCAAACAGTCTTAAATATTATATCAATTAGCCTAGTATGTCAATACTTTATGATTATTTCACCCTAAATGGGTCAATTTTATCGCTTGATTATTTCACCCCTAGCAAGGTGATTTTTTTCGCATTTATTCCACGTTCCTCTTGGCAATGAGCCTCTTATGGC
>JAEYNI010000045.1 GCA_023412635.1 Bacillota bacterium | reverse complement strand
AAATATGTGCATCATCCTGGGTAAAGCATCTGACTCTCATTAGTCCATGAAGTGCTCCTGATAGCTCATGTCTGTGAACCAGTCCAAGTTCTCCCATCCTCTGGGGAAGATCCCTGTAGGAATGAAGCTTACGCTTGAAAACAAGTATACCTCCGGGACAATTCATTGGTTTGATTGCAAAATCCTGATCATCAATCTCAACTGTATACATGTTTTCTTTATAAGTATCCCAATGTCCAGATCTAAGCCACAATTCCTTGTTGAGTATTACTGGTGTCTTAATTTCCTGATAACCCGCTTTTACGTGCTCTGAACGCCAGAAATCTTCAAGCAGGTTACGAAGTACCATACCCTTTGGCATAAAGAACGGGAAGCCGGGACCCTCATCCAGTATATCAAAAAGATCCAATTCCCTTCCGAGCTTTCTATGATCACGTTTTTTAGCTTCTTCAATTCTTGTAATATACTCGTCCAGCTCGCTTTTCTTTGGAAAGGCTGTTCCGTAAATTCTTTGAAGCATCTTGTTATTTTCATTTCCTCTCCAATAAGCGCCTGCCGCATTCATCAGCTTTATGGCCTTGATTTTTCCGGTAGATGGAAGGTGAGGGCCTGCACATAAGTCAACAAAGTCTCCCTGTTTGTAAAAAGAAATTTCTTCGTCCTCAGGAAGGTCTTTTATCAGTTCTACCTTATAAGGCTCTCCTTTTTCCTCCATAAGTCTGACAGCCTGGTCTCTGGGCAAAGCAAACCTTTCCAGAGGTAAATCTTCCTTAATTATTTTTTCCATTTCCTTTTCTAGGATTGTTAAATCTTCAGGAGTAAAGTTATTATCAGTTTCAAAGTCATAATAAAAGCCATTCTGAATGGACGGGCCTATTGCGAGTTTAACTGCCGGGAATACTCTTTTTACAGCCTGTGCCAACACATGTGAAGCAGTATGCCTGTACGCATTCCTACCACCTTCATCCTCAAATGTCAACAGGTTCAAGGTACAGTCCTCCACCAGCCTGAAGTTTAAATCTCTCACTTTTCCATTGACCTCACCTGCAAGTACTACTCTGGCCAATCCGGCACTGATGTTCCCGGCAACTTCTTTTATACTTATTCCTGCTTGAAATTCCTGAATGTTTCCATTTTTTAATGTTACTTTTATCATCATAATACCTCCTATATGCAAAACTTGAGTTCTCTCTTTATTTCTGTACTTTTTATCATTATTAAGAAAAATAAAACTCCCGTCCTTAGTCAAATAAATTGACTTAATATAAGGACGAGAGTTATCTCGCGGTTCCACCCTACTTGAAGCTCAGTGCATATCATCCATAAGATACGCAGATTATAACGTAATCACCGATTCAGGCTCAGAGGTGGTTTTCGGTAAAGTGTTGGTCCGGCTACTCTCAGCTAATGTATCCGGTCTCTGAAACCCCATTTTTTTACTTACTCTTCTCATCAACGCCTTTGTCAATATAACAATATAATTTATTATATTCTTACCTAATTTAAGTGTCAATACTTCAGCAAAGTTCCTTGCACTACCATATTTTGTATCTTTTGCACCTATTTTATTGCTGCTTTAAACTTCAGGGTCCACTACAGGATTAATTAATGTACCAATTCCCTCAATTTCAACTTCCACCAAATCGCCGTGCTTCATTGGACCAACACCCTCTGGCGTTCCGGTGGTAACAACGTCTCCAGGTTCAAGAGGAATAACCTTTGAAATAAAGCTTATCAAATTGTAGGTTTTAAATATATGCATTGAGGTATCCCCATGCTGCCTGACCTGTCCGTTTAATCTAAGCTTTATGTCCAATTTTGTGAAATCCAGTCCGGTTACTATATAAGGTCCAATGGGACAGAAGGTCTCATAATTCTTACCTCTTATCCATTGCCCATCTATTCTCTGAATATCCCTTGCAGTTACATCATTAAGGCAGGTTGCACCAAGAATATATTCTGGCGCCTGCTCAGGCTCAATGTTTTTACAATACTTTTTTATTACTACAGCAAACTCTGCTTCATAATCCACTCTTTTTGATATTTTGGGGATAATTATTGAATCCCCCGGTCCAATTACCGTATGGGGCAGTTTAACAAATATAACGGGATTTTCAGGTATGTCCCTGCCTGAAAACTCCTTAACATGATCAACGTAATTTAGTCCTACAGCAACAACCTTACCAGGTTTACATGGTGCCAAGACCCGGACATCGCTCAAACTATATTTATTTTCAGTCAATACGGAGTTTTCAAAAATGCTGCCCTCTAACTCTGTTATTACATTCTCGTTTAACACACCGTACTTTTCAATTCCATTAACCAAAAACCTTATATATTTCATTTCTAATTTACCGACATTACCCGGTAATCCTCCATTCATCAGCATTATACAGCCATTATAGCACAGGCCTCCTATTAACGCATAGGTTCTAAATGAATTTTGGTTTCTGACTACTATTCCGATTTTATGGTAATAATAAAACTGACACTTTTTAATACATCTCCGGAGGCAGTAATTGAGAAATACTAGATTAAAACGGTATAAAAAAATAAGACATCAAAGGCTGATTAAATTAATATTAATTGGTTTTTTCATACCCACAGTTTCATTATTAATGACCTATATCCTCTTTTCAGTTTTTATATTACCCACATTAATAAAGTGATTGTTAATTATGCATACTATTTTACATTTTTCGACGTATAAAATCGTTTATTAATACCATTTGATTTACACTTCTAAAGTAATATAATTAGTATGAAAATTAAATTATATTTTCCTCCTTTAAATTATTTTATCAACCGGCCCAAAAGGCCGGTTTTTGTTTATATGCAAATATAGTCTTTGAGTTTATCAAAAGTTTTTTGCTTAATTCCGGTTATTTTCATGATATCGGTTATTTTTTTGAATTCACCGTTCCTTTCCCTGTAGTCGATAATAGCCTTTGCTGTAGCAGGCCCCACATTGGGAAGACCCTCCAGCTCAGCCTGGGTGGCCTTGTTGATATTTACAAGCTTATTCTTTTTGCTTGCCCCCTGTGCATCTGTAGCCTGTTCCTCGTCAACCACCGCCCCCAGGCTGTCGCTGATTATGTCTACTCCACTATTCATCTTTTGTGCTGCAATTGGGGCTACTGCAGCCGTTTCAGCAGAAGCTTCGGCCTGCTTCCCATTTGTGCCATGTTTTAGTCCTGATGTAGAATCGGCTTTTGAAATCGAATCTGAGCTTTCCGATGTCTTAGTCTCAACAGAAGCAGAAACTTTTCCGGCAATAGGTTTGGCTTTGACTCTAAGCATGGTATTTTCTTCAAGCCTATAAGCAAGATTTATATTATCCATATCGGCTTGCTTAGTGGCCCCTCCGGCAGAATTTATGGCATCTTCGATTATGGCCCCCTTATTCAACGTTACAACTCCGGGCTTAGCAACGCAGCCAATAACATAAACTTTGATTTTTTCGACGGTTTGTTCAGGCTGCCCAGTGGCCACGCTGTTTTCAGACGGTTCCAGAGGATTTCCGTCAGCCGACGCCAGTACTGAAGGCGCTTTTTTTTCAACAACCGGCTCATTAAATGGCTGATAAACCTCGTTTAAAAAGTACCCTAATACTCCTGAACCTAAAATAAGTAAAATCATAACTCCAATAAAGGTAAACTTACTTATACAGTATTGTTTACCGAAAACAGAAACTTCCATATACCCTCCTTAAGATTTATATTATTTTATGAAAGACGATAAACAGAAAAAGTTTAACAAAACTTCATTATTCAGCATATTATTCTACTACAGGCTGTTTTTGACCAAGTATAGATTTTGTTTTATAATATTCTAATTGAGGATTGTTTTTATATGATCCGATTTGATGGGATTTTTGAAATATGTAATAATGAAAAATGAAAAAGAATTATATAAAGATAAATCATAATGATTTATTTTTATTATAATACATATTTTGGAAAAAATCTATATAAATAACAAACAAGCCCAATAGGTTTCAAATTTATCGTTTTTGCTTTATACTTATATAGGGACTGTATTTAATAACTTATCCGTTTTTTGAATCATGTAAGAGATGCATTTTACCAAGGAGGAAAGATGAAGAAAGCACTAGTCACATTAATACTTGCCATAATTTTTGCATTTCAAGTTTCACCTGCTTTTTGTAAGGATCTGGATATTGATGCTGCAGCTTACATATTGATGGACGCAAAAACAGGAAGTGTATTGTATGAGTATAATCCGGATCTTCGACTGAGACCTGCCAGTACCACCAAAATAACCACAGCTCTTGTAGCTCTTAAAAAAGGTGAACTTAGTCAGGTTATGACTGCCAGTAAGGATGCAGTTTCCGACATTGGTGTAGGCGGTATGAATATAGGAATTATGCCCGGGGAACAAATGATCCTTGACGATTTGCTTCATGCACTGCTTATTGTCTCTGCAAATGAAACTGCCAATATTATAGCTGAGAATCTTTTCTCCAGCAGGGAAGAGTTTATTAATGAAATGAATAAGACAGCTGTTGCTTTGGGGGCAAAAAACTCAACCTACACAAACCCCTGCGGTATAGATGAATATGAAAAGGATGCAGATCACTTTTCTACTGCAAGAGACCTTGCCATTATAGCAAGGGAGTGCTGGAAATATCCTGAGTTCAGAGAGATTGTCGGTCAAAAGAAGATGGATATGCTTGCGCCAACAAATAAACATGAAAAATGGAACATTCTAAATGCTACAAATAAAATGGTAGGTCAGTCCTATAATTATGGTCCCGAAACCGGAGATGATAGAAATCAGTTTACCATAACAGGCTTAAAAACCGGTTCAACTATG
This sequence comes from Bacillota bacterium, assembly GCA_023412635.1. Lineage (GTDB taxonomy): Bacteria > Bacillota > Clostridia > Acetivibrionales > DSM-1351 > Ruminiclostridium. Next base: position 895 of record JAEYNI010000045.1, on the reverse strand, counting down.
CGAGCAGGTGCCAACTTTATTGCTTCGGCTGTTAATAAAGATGGTCTGGAGCTTATTTCAGTAGTTTTAGGTGTAAACAATAAACCCGGGAGAACTGTATTTGATTTTTCTGAAACTTTACTCCGTGCAGGGTATGAAAATTATTCGAACCAATTAATAGTAGACAGGAATAAAATAATAAAGAAAGTTGTAGTGAAAGATGCTTCTGATGACGGGCAGCTTGATCTTGTTACAAACAGTAAGGTGGAAGCCATACTTCCAAATGATAAAAGTTTGTGGAAAATTGACGAAAAGGTTACCATAAAAAATGATCTTAAGGCTCCAATAACAAAGGGTACCGTTTTGGGGAATATAACCTATACTCTTGATGGTATTAACATAGGAAAGGTTGATATAGTATCTTCAAGAACTATTGATCAAAGTGTACAGGCACGGATAAAAATTTATGTAAATAAAATTACAGCCTCTCCTGTATTTAAATTTATTACCATAGCTCTAACAGTTGTAATATGCTTTCTAATACTCAGAAGGATTCTTAGAAAGATATCCAGACGTAGGATTTACAAAATAAAACAGAGACATAAATGGTAAATTTAATGATTTTTATTACTTCATATATTGATTTAATTTAAATATACTTATATTATAGTATATGTTTGAATGTAATATATGGTAAGAGACACTATTAATCGGACTGGTATAACGTCTGATAAGTTTCATAAGAGAACATAACAGGTTAAAATAACAGCATTATTGCTTATTAAGAGAGGTGTAATCAATGAGAACCGAACCGATTTACCAAACAAGGAAAATCAATGATCTCAAAGATATGATGATTCAGAGTGCAAACTTATATGGATCAAGAAACGCATTTTTAATCAAAGGCAAAAATGGG
>JAEYNI010000026.1 GCA_023412635.1 Bacillota bacterium | reverse complement strand
TCCGGATCAGGGAATAGCAGCATATCAGACTGTTCTACCTCTGAAAAGCCGGCAATTGCAGATGCATCAAACATAACACCTTCTTCAAGAGCCTTCTCCAGCTGCTGATCGGTAATGGCGATGTTTTTCATATTGCCAAAAATGTCGGCAAACTGAAGCCTTATAAACTTAACATCATTCTGTTCCACAAACTTTAACAGGTCATTTTTGGAAGCCATTTTCCCCCACCTCTTTCCTTTAATTTTATATTTTCTTTTATTAAACTTTAATTTACTTAATATTTTACACAAATATATTTTCATTGTATATAAGAGTTGGTTATGTGGTCGCACTTATATAGTTTATGAAATATACTTTCTTATATGAAATAAAAATATTAATAATGGTAAACCAACAAAAAAGCGTAACTCATAAACTCCCGAAGGAATATGAGAAACGCCATTGTTTCCAAAAATATGTAACTTTTAATTCCAAGAATTATTTTACTAACATTTTTCGTCTCAGTCAAGTACTTTTTTGCAATTTGCAAAACTAAATCCTGCAAAATTGCACAGATATCTATATAGGTCAAATAGAAAGCCATAATCCGGGCTTTTTTGTGTACCTACATATATGACTAATCTTAATGACAAATATTAAAATCAAAATATTTATCAGTTCTTCCTAAAAAGTATTGATTTTTTGCAAGGCATATATTATAATCATTGTAAATTAATACTTTTTTACAGCAAAGGCGCTGTGTCAGTCAAGAAAATTTTTCTTTGACTGGTACAGCTTTTTTTATTTTTTTGGTATAATACTAATAATATGCAATTTTGACAAGGTAAAGTTTGATTTGAATATTTTACCTTCTATACAATAACTAAAGTTGGAGGATTATATGGCTGATACAAGTGACTACATTAAATATATAGCCGGTTTGGCCAAACTCTCATTAGATAATGATGAGATGCAGTCATTAGCCGAGGATATGCAGGATATAATCGGCTTAATGGATACTATAAAGGATATCGACACTGAGAGTATCGACGCTACCGAACATATATCTAGAATTACAAATAATACGAGAGAAGATAACCCTGGAAATCCATTTGACACTGAAAAAATTCTTTCCAATTCCAGGTATGCAATGGAAAATTGCTTTGCCATACCAAAGATGATTGAATAGTACTAATTATGTTGCTGTTTTACAACAACAGGAGAATGGAGATCAAAATGGATATTAATAAATTAACTATAAAAGACGCTCGAAGCCTTCTGGATTCAAAAAAGATAAGCGCAGTTGAGCTTACTAACATATATCTTAAAAGAATACAGGAATTGGACGGAAAAATCGATTCATACTTGTCGGTTTGTGGTGAAAACGCTTTACAGCAGGCTTCCGAAGCCCAAAAGATAATTGACAGTGGAAACAGCCAGCCTTTATGCGGCATTCCTCTCAGTATAAAAGATAATATTTGTATAGAGGGCATAAAGACCACTTGTGCTTCAAAAATGCTTGAGGATTTTATTCCCCCCTATACAGCGACAGCTGTTAATAAACTTAACGCACAAAAGGCAGTTATACTTGGAAAAGTGAATCTTGATGAATTTGCCATGGGTGGTTCTACAGAAAACTCTGCATTTAAGAAAACAAAAAACCCCTTTGATTTGTCAAGAGTGCCAGGTGGTTCCTCTGGCGGGTCGGCAGCATCGGTTTCTGCTTCTCTGGCATTGGGCTCTCTAGGGTCAGATACTGGAGGTTCTGTTCGTCAGCCGGCTGCATTTTGTGGGGTTGTAGGTATGAAGCCTACATACGGACTGGTTTCAAGATATGGTCTGGTAGCTTTTGCTTCCTCTCTTGATCAGATCGGTCCTATAGGAAAAACTGTTGAGGATTGTGCAATATTATTAGATGTAATTTGCGGTCAGGACCCCAAAGATGGAACTTCACTAAATTACAGCCCCGAAGTATCCTACTCTTCCTCGGTTTTAGGAGGGATTAAGGATTACAAAATCGGACTACCCAAAGAATATTTGACTGAAGGTCTGAACAGTGAAGTGAGAGACGCTCTGTACAAATCAATCAATACTCTGGAAAAGCTCGGTGCCAAGGTTGAAGAATTTTCAATGCCAAGTCTTAAGCATGCGGTTCCCGCATACTACCTTATGTCTTCAGCCGAAGCAAGTTCAAACCTTTCCAGATATGACGGTGTCAAGTACGGTTACAGAGCTGAAAACTGCAAAACCTTTAATGAAATGATAGGAAGATCCAGAGCAGAGGGTTTTGGACGTGAAGTTAAAAGAAGAATTCTTCTAGGAACCTATGCTTTGGCATCCGGTTACTATGATGCTTACTATAAGAAAGCACTCAAACTTAGAACCATGATAAGTAAAGGCTTTGATGAGGCCTTTTCAAAATATGATGTAGTACTTCATCCGACTACTCCTGATACAGCGTTTAAACTTGGTCAAAACGCAGATGACCCGCTTAGTATGTATCTAGCTGATATTTATACTGTTTCGGCTAACATTGCAGGTCTTCCATCCATATCACTACCCTGTGGCTATGACTCAAAAGGACTTCCCATTGGCTTGTCCTTTACGGGTAAACCCCTTGGTGAACGTGAAATACTTAGAGCCGCTGCAACCTTTGAGGCTGATTTCGCCCCAGAGTTCAGAGTGCCTGAATTATAGGAGGTCGGTACAATGAAATACATTCCAACCATAGGATTAGAAATACATGCTGAGTTATCTACCAGGTCAAAAATCTTCTGTGACTGTCCTGTAAGCTTTGGCGGTGAACCGAATACCAGATGCTGTCCGGTTTGCACCGGTATGCCCGGTACTTTGCCGGTTCTTAACAAGCAGGCAGTTGAATATATCGTAAAAGCCGGCCTGGCGTTAAACTGTGAGATAAATGAGTATTCAAAAATGGATAGAAAGAATTATTTTTATCCCGATTTACCTAAAGCCTATCAGATATCTCAATTTGATTTACCCATATGCAAGAACGGCGGACTAACAATTAACACACCCGAGGGCGAGAAATTCATAAGAATAGAAAGAATCCACCTTGAAGAAGATGCAGGAAAACTGCTGCATGACGGTTATGATAAATATAGTCTCGCAGATTACAACCGCTGCGGTGTCCCTCTAATTGAAATAGTAACGAAACCTGATCTGGCTTCCTCAGAGGAAGCCAAGGAATTTGTTGAAAAGGTACGTCTTATGCTCCTTTACTCAGGAGTATCCGACTGCCGTATGGAAGAAGGTTCCTTAAGAGCAGACGTTAACGTATCAATCAGGCCCTTTGGAACAGATGAGCTCGGAACCAGAACAGAAATGAAAAACATAAACTCCATCAGGGGTATCGCAAGGTCAATAGATGCTGAAATAATACGGCAGTCAGAGCTTCTTGATGAGGGTAAAAAAATCGTTCAGGAAACCAGACGTTGGGATGATAACAAGGGTGAGAGTAAATCCATGAGAAGTAAGGAAGATGCTCATGACTACAGATACTTCCCCGAGCCGGATATTGTTCCCGTAACCTTTACCAAGGAACAAATCGAAGCTAT
>JAEYNI010000006.1 GCA_023412635.1 Bacillota bacterium | reverse complement strand
AAAAACTTTAAGAAAAATAGCTTTTCTCCTTTCGGCATTTCTAATTATAACTTTTTGTTTAGGTAGTAACATAACGGTTAAAGCAAACACTGAAATTGATATCTCAGAACCGGTTAAACTCAAATGGCTTGTTATTGGTAATGGAGATCAGGAAGACATTGACCTTGTCCAAGAGGAAATAAATGCTTATCTTGAGGACAAAATCAACGCAACTCTTGAGCTAAAAACCTATACGTGGGATACATATGAAGAACATTTTGCGTTAATTTTGGCTGGCGGCGAAAGCTACGATATTAATTACACAACTAATTGGACGGTAAATTACAGAGCTCATGCACTTTTCCCTGACTATTTTGATATTACCGATTTATTGGATACATATGCCCCAAAAACAAAAGACCTACTTGGAAAAAACATACTCAAAGGTGCAGAAGTTAATGGAAGAATATACGCTTTACCAGTTTATAACTCATCAATTATAAATGATTATGGTATTCTTCTAAATGAAGAGCTTGTAAATAAGTATAAGGTCGATGTATCAAAAATAAAGAAACTCCAGGATTTAGAACCAATTCTTAAAACCATTAAATCAAAAGAGAAAGGAGTAATAGGTTTTTATCCTTTCAATAGTTACGGTGATAGTGTAGAAAACCTTCTTAACTACGACAGACTCATAGAAGTTCCAGGGGCAGTTTTACGAGATGGAAAAAGTACCAAAGTGGTAAATGAATATGAGACAAGTGAAGCAAAAGCTATGTTTTCACTTATGAACAAATGGTATAAAGCAGGTTATATTCCAAAAATTTCAGAACCTAACTCTAGCTATTATGACACGAATTTCGGTAATTTTTTTGCCATGTATTCAAGCATATCCGCCTTTACAAGCTATGAAATAGGTGTCCCGCGCGGATATAGTATTATTCCCATTCACCTTGGAAAACCAGCTTTGACAACCAGTAGTGTATCCGGTTCAATGCACGCTATTTCGGCCAATTCAGAGAGTCCAGAACGGGCTTTAATGCTATTGGAGCTGGTTAATACTGATAAAACTTTATCAAATTTGATTAATTACGGAATTGAAGGATATCATTATGAGAAAACCGGGGATAGCACCATTAAACTTTTGAAGGATGACGGACAATCCTATACTCCTGGTACTACTTGGCTATTCGGTAATGAATCAATAGTTTATTCTCTCACGGGCTCTGATCCGGAAGGCTGGAACAAGCAAAATGAATTAGTAAAAAGTGCTGTTCCCTCGCCTTTATTAGGCTTTGAAGTAAATTCTGATACAATTGAGAGCCAGGTTAATAAAATACAAAAGATTGAAGAAAAGTACCTCAATAATCTTGTAATAGGCAAGGTCGATCCAAACAAGACTCTTTCCAAAATGAACTCAGAAATGAATAAGGCTGGTTTGAAAAAGGTATTGGCAGAAATGCAGAAGCAGGTTGACAAGTTTGTAAAGCAAAAGAAATAAAACATAATTCAAAAAATACGGAGCTGATTCTTTATTAATCGGCTCCGTTGCTTTTTTTATTGTTCATCATGATTGTCTTTATTCCCAGCAGATTTGGATGTTTCTGTTTCCTCTCTGTCCCCGGGCTTTTCAAGGGTAACTCTTCCGATTTTTCCTCCCCGGAATTCATCAAGAACAATAGCTGATATTCTGGAATAGTCAATTTGGCCTTTTGAAACAATACAACCTCTTTTTCTGGCTACAGTCTCCAAGAGTTCAAGTGGCTCAATATCCTTTAATATGTCCCGCTCCAGCTTGAATCGTGTACACAATTCATTGGGATAAGTTCTTGAAAGCCTGACAAGCAGTTCCATAGCCACTTCACTTATATCCATTATGTCGTCCTTTATGGCTCCGGTAAAAGCAAGATTCATACCGACTTCCTGATCTTCGAACTTAGGCCACAATATACCTGGGGTATCCAGCAATTCTATCTCGGAATTAATTCTAATCCACTGTTTTCCTCTTGTAACTCCGGGCCTGTCTCCGGTTACAGCCGATGCTTTTCCCACTATTTTATTGATAAAGGACGACTTGCCAACATTGGGAATGCCAACAACCATAGTTCTTACAGGTGTGAAAAGCTTGCCCTTTGCCCTGTCTCTTTCAATTTTCTCAGACATAAGCTCCCTGGCTCTGGATTTAACTTCATTAAGCCCTTTACCATTAATTGAATTTATTAATATACATCTAATTCCCTGCTCCGCATACCATTGAACCCATTGTCTTGATATCTGCTCGTCAGCAAGATCGGATTTATTAAAAGCAATAAGTCTAGGTTTATTATTTATCAAAGAATTTATCTCGGGGTTTCTGCTACTGAAAGGAATTCTTGCATCCAGCAGCTCAATAATAACATCAACCAGCTTTAGATTTTCGGCAATAAGCCTTCTGGTCTTTGCCATATGCCCCGGAAACCATTGAATATTCATTTATTTCTCCTTCTAATTTTTACATGAATTAATTTTATTTTAGACCGCCGAATTTAGAGAATGGCCAAATTCTGAGTACAGCTTTTCCTATTACAGTATCCATATCCACAGGACCAATCTGCCTTGAGTCCATACTTTTTTCCCTATTATCACCCATTACAAATATTTTATCCTCAGGTACGGTAAAAGGAAGTTCCATACCGTGTGACTCTGTTGCTCCCTGTAACTTAATATAAGGTTCTTCAAGCTTTGTAAAATTAGCCTCTCCTGCGTTTTTCCTATAAACATATCCTTCTCGGATATCTATCTGATCTCCAGGGAGCCCTATCACTCTCTTTATATAGTCTACTTCACCTGGATTTTTTATTGGCAGATATTTGAATATGCTCTTGAATTGACCTTCTTCGTGCATAAATACTATAATGTCCCCGTGCTCAGGTTCATCAAAAAAATAACCTGTTTTGTAAACAATAACATTATGTCCTGCAATCAAAGTGTTTTCCATTGAGACCTGGTCAACCTTATAGGTTGAAAAAATAAAAGCCTTGATTAGCATTGAAATCAAAATAGCTGCCACAACAACAAGAAACCATTCAAAAACCTCTCTGGCCGGAGAATTCTTTTTCTTGCCCTTTTTATCAGAAGAAGGCTTGTCTTTATTTTCTATATTCAATTTTTCTTCACTATTCTCATACTTTTGATTTTCCATGGGTATAACACCTCGTAGACCTTTATAAATTTGAATTATCAAATCGTTTCTATTATATAAAAAAATATCCGATTATACAAATTACATTTATTTAACAGCATTAGCAAGAGCAATACGTTAGGCTTCAAAATCTTGTAAAATCTATATATCAATCTTGTGACAGTAAACTAAAAACCTAGGGATTTGTAGTCCCTAGGTTTCCTGTTGTGTGTCCGTTTAGAACACGTAAAATTATTTAGTGTCGAGTCTTTCTTTAATCTTTGCTGCCTTACCAACTCTATCACGCAAGTAGTAAAGCTTAGCTCTTCTAACAACACCTTTTCTAACTACATCGATATGATCGATTCTTGGTGAGTTAACAGGGAATATTCTTTCAACACCAACACCGTAAGATACTCTTCTTACTGTAAAAGTTTCCTTTAAACCTGAACCTTTTAAAGCTATAACAGTACCTTCGAATACCTGGATTCTTTCCCTGGTTCCTTCTTTAATCTTGGCATGAACCTTAATAAAATCACCAATTTCCAATTTAGGAAGGTCAGTTCTTATCTGTTCATTTTCAATTGATTTCAATATATCCATTTTTAATTTCCTCCTTCCTCTCCTAGATGTTCATGCATCCTATAAACCCTTGTGCAGAGGACCACCCGTATTACATACGCAAAATATTATAGCATAGTGTTTTAAGTATTGTAAAGATGTTTTTGAAAACACTGTCTTTAATTTGTGATAATTTCACCCTTAAGATTATCGTATGATTATTTCACCCCATCATAAATAATGGTAATCTTAGGGAATGATATATACAATGACTGATGAGGAACTAAAAAAGTTGCATGTT
>JAEYNI010000005.1 GCA_023412635.1 Bacillota bacterium | reverse complement strand
TTTTCATCAGGAGCTGCTATCGGCTTTCCAAAGGGCATCTCGGCTAAAAGCTTCCAATTTGCAGGAACGTTCCATTCTTTGATGACCTCAGAATCTATAATTGGGTTGTAATGCTGCAGTGACGCACCAAAACCTTCTATTTCTAAAGAAGTCCACACGATATACTGAAGTATGCCGCTGGCCTCAAGAGACCATACAGGAAAGTTATCCTTGTATAACTCAAACTGGCGTTGAAGTGATTCAACAACTGATTGATCCTCAAAAAACAGTACGGTTCCATAACCATTTCTAAAAGAATCAATCCTGCTTTCAGTGGAAGCTATGTTTTCGGGTGGAACTATTTTTCTAAGTTCACCTATTGTTATGTCCCACAGCTTATTGTGATGCTCACCAAGTAAAACCATAACTCTGCCACTCTGGCTGTTGAACGCAGTAGGCGCGTGTAGAACAGCATTATTTATTATTTCCTGAATCCTTGTATCTGAAACAGGTGATTCTTTGCTGATTCCGTAATAAGAGCGCCTATCTTTAACTGCACTATAAAAATCCTTTGACATATGGGTTATCCTCCTAATTGTTTATACATATAATAGAATTACCTCGACTTTGTTAAATCATACAATTTTATTTTTTGTATAGCAAGATGTTCTGACACATAAATATCTTGCTATGGATTAAACATGTGGTATAATATTAATATTTTGAAGCTGTTTACATAATGTTGCACTCTGGACTAATTGCTGACAGTTATTATATAAATTTTATGTTGAATGGAGAATACATATGCTAAAGAAAATGAAGGTAATACAAAAAATCTTATTCCTATCGGTTACACTGATCATTTTTATGGCAGGTATTGGTACCGTCAGTTTCACTTTTTTAAAACATGCCAATGAGAATATAACCTCACTATATAAAGACAGACTTAAGCCTGTACAATGGCTTAATGATATGAGGACCCAGAGCAGAGCCAGTGAAGCAGATGTTCTATATGTTATTCAGTATAGTGGAAATAAAGATTTACAGGCTTACTATATAGCAGATATCAATAGCAGATCTGAAAAACTCGAGCAAGACTGGGAACGATATAAAGCTACAAATCTTGATCAGTTTGAAATAGATACTATAACTTCTGTAGATAAAAGCTGGGGTGAATATAATAACCTTATAGATGAAGTTATTGAGCTTGCTAAGCAGGGGAAGGGCAATGAAGCTTTTGAATATCTCGTGAAAAACGTCAATGCTGAAAATAAGTTTCACAACGGGTTACAGGCTTTAGCAGATTATAATGCCAGAGTTGCTGATGATATAAACACTCAAAGCAGCGAGGAGTATGAAATGTTAACTGTGATGAATGCTGGTATCCTGGCTGCAGCAATTATTTTTGGAATACTGATAACTATATTAGTTACAAATGGTATAATACGCCCGATAAAGCAGCTTGGAAAAGAGCTTGAGGATTTGGCCCATAGAGGCGGGGACTTAACCAGTGAGATAAAAATAGATACTAGGGATGAGATCGGTGATCTCGCTAAGAGTGTTAATAAGTTTATAACCAATCTGAGATCTATTATGCTGGAAGTAAATGAATGCTCGAGAAATGTAGAACTGGCTGCCGCAACTGTTTCAGACAGTCTTATCCATTTAAACGGGGCTGTGGAGGACACTTCAGTTACTGTCGAAGAAATTTCGGCCGGGATGGAAGAGACTGCGGCAGCAACAGAAGAGGTTAATGCGTCCTCCAGCGACATTGAGCATGCAATTGAAGCCATGGCTGAAAAAGCTCAGAGTGGTGCAGTTGCGGCAAGAGAGGTCAGTAAACGAGCCACTGACCTGAAAACAAGATCTGAACTCTCACAAAGAGCCGGAAATGATATTTATCATGAGGTAAAGCAGGGGCTGGAAATTTCTCTTGACAGGTCAAAGGCTATCGAACAGATTAGCGTTCTGTCAGAGGCAATACTAAAGATTTCTTCACAAACCAATTTATTGGCTTTAAATGCTGCTATTGAGGCGGCCAGAGCTGGAGAAGCTGGAAAGGGCTTTGCCGTTGTTGCAGATGAAATTAGAAAACTGGCAGAGGATTCAAAGAGTACAGTAAATGAAATTCAAAAGGTAACAGAGGAAGTAGTTTCAGCAGTTGAAGATCTGGCAGGCAGCTCAAGATCAATTATGAATTTCATGGATACAAATGTAATAAAGGATTATGAAGCAATGATAGAAACCGGAGAGCATTATAGTAATGATGCAATTTTCATAGACAATCTTGTTACTGACTTCAGTGCCACTGCTGAGGAACTGACTGCTTCGGTTGAAGGTATAATAAGCGCTATTAGCGATGTTTCAAAGACTGTAAATGAGGGTGCAGCCGGAACCCAGAGTATAGCTGAAAAGTCAACCGACATCCTGCAAAAGGTTAACTATGTACAGGAGCAGATGGATATCAGCAGCTTTAATGCTAAGAAATTGAAGAATGTAGTTGGAAAATTCAAGGTATAGAAGAAAAAAAGGGTTGTCGTACAGTGAAGAAAGGAACTGTGCGACAACCCTTTTTTTAACTGGAAAAGTAAAATTTTTTAATGATATTCTCAATTGGAAAGATTGCATTAGTATTACATAATAAAGTATATACTTGAAGAAAATAGGAAAAGAACTTATAATTGAAATCATATGCTTGAAAACACTACAAACTTTACATAATATTTGTATTTGTAGCAAGAATGTTTTAATAATTATTCAACGGAGGATATGATTTCATGCTTAAAAAAATGAAGGTAATACAAAAAATCTTAACCCTGTCGGTTACACTTTTGGTTTTTATGGCATTAATCGGTGGTGTAAATTTCACTTATCTAAAACATGTCAATGGGGAGATGACCTCACTATATAAAGACAGACTAAAGCCAATACAATGGCTTAATGATATGGGAAACCAGAGTAGAGCCCGCGGGGCAGATGTTCTATATGTTATCCAGTACAGCGGAAATGCAAATGCTCAGGCACGCTATATTGAGGATATTGATAAAAGATCGGAAAAGCTCGAAGAAGACTGGAAGCAATATAAGGCTGTAAGTCTTGAACAGTTTGAATTAGAAACAATAGCAGCTGTAGATGAAAACTGGGGTGAATATAATAACCTTATAAATGAAGTTATTGAGCTTGTGAAGCAGGGGAAGGGCAGTGAAGCTTTCAAATATCTTGAGGAAAACGCAGAGACTGAAAATAAGTTTTACAACGGGTTACAGGCTTTAGCAGACTATAACGCCAAAGCTGCTGATGATTTAAACACTAAAAACAATCAAAATTATAAAGCCACAGCTTTTACGAGCATGGCTGTCTTGGGTTCAGCTATTCTTTTTGGAATACTGATAAGTATATTTGTTACAAACGGCATAATACGCCCGATAAAGCAACTGGGAAAAGAACTTGAGGATTTGGCCCATAGGGGCGGTGATTTAACAAAGGAGATTAAAATAGACTCCAGGGATGAAATCGGTGATCTCGCTAAGAGTGTTAATAAGTTTATAGCCAATCTGAGGTCGATTATGCGGGAAGTAAATGAATGCTCCAGAAATGTAGAACTAGCCGCCGCAGCTGTTTCAGGTAGTCTAATCCATTTAAACAAAGCTGCGGAGGACACTTCAGCAACAGTAGAAGAAATTTCGGCCGGGATGGAAGAGACTGCGGCGGCAACGGAGGAGGTCAATGCGTCATCCACAGAAATTGAGCACGCAATTGAAGCCATGGCTGAAAAAGCACAAAGCGGTGCGGTCGCGGCTAGAGAGGTCAGTAAACGTGCCGCTGACCTGAAAATAAGTTCTGAACTCTCACAAAAAGCGGGTAATGATATTTATCATGAGGTAAAGCAGGGACTTGAAGGTTCACTTGATAGGTCAAAGGCCATCGAACAGATCAGCGTTCTGTCAGAGTCTATACTGAAGATTTCTTCACAAACCAACTTATTGGCTTTAAATGCTGCTATTGAGGCGGCCAGAGCTGGAGAAGCAGGAAAGGGATTTGCCGTTGTTGCAGATGAAATAAGAAAACTGGCAGAGGATTCAAAGAGTACAGTAAATGAAATACAAAAGGTAGCAAAGGAAGTGGTTTCAGCAGTTGAGGACCTGGTAGGCAGTTCAAGATCAATTATGGATTTTATGGATACAAACGTAATAAAGGATTATGAAGCAATGATAGAAACCGGAGAATATTATAGCAAGGATGCGATTTTCATAGACAATCTTGTTACTGACTTCAGTGCCACTGCTGAGGAGCTGACTGCCTCGGTTGAAGGTATAATAAGCGCTATTAATGAAGTTTCAAAAACTGTTAATGAAGGTGCGGCCGGAACTCAGAATATAGCTGAAAAGTCAACCGACATCCTGCAAAAGGTTAACGATGTACAGGAGCAGATGGATATCAGCAGCTTCAATGCTAAGAAATTGAAGGATGTAGTTGGTAAATTCAAGGTATAAACAGGGCGAACAAAAACCGGAGAAGTTATTTTCTCCGGTTTAATAATATATATTAATGTCTCAGAATCTATCCCTTTTTGCTTCTAATTCATTACTGTTTACCTCTTTTAGCGGTCTTTTCTGTAACCCTTACCGGAGGACGATTTGTTGCCTGAGGCTTTGATAGCAGGAACAGCTGATCTTCTTTTTGAACTCTGACCGCTACCATGACTCGAGTGACTAGTAAAACTGCCGTACGTGCCTGCGTTTCTCCCCTGGTTGAAACCGCTTCGGCCGCTTTTCTTACGAGGTGTTGATTTCTCAATATTTATCCGCTTGCCTTTTATGGTATAGTTTTTCATAGACCTGAGAACTTCCGAAGCAAACTCTTTTGGAACCTCAACAAAAGAATATTTATCGAAAATGTCGATAGAACCTACCATTTTGCCAGGAAGTCCTGACGATTCAACAAGGCTTTCAATAATATGCTTTGGCTGAATTTTATTATCACTTCCGATATTTATAAAAAGTCTTACCATATCATTTTCACTATCGAAATCAGATTCTTCGTCTATTTCACTTACTGTACTGGGGAAGTTCCCGTTCTGTTCTGTATACATTTTTAACAACGCTGCAGCCACGTCGAGAGATGTAATAAAACTATCTTCCTGACTATCTGATTCGGAGTTTAAAGAGTCAATAAATCTTTCTATGTGCCCGATATACTTTGAAAAACCCTCTTGGGTCAGATTCTCCCTCAGAGACTTCAACACATTAGACATCTTTTTCTCCTCAACATCGTTAATGCTGGGGGGCTTCATAAAGGTTACAGTAGATTTTGTATAACGTTGTATATCTCTCAGCTTATATATTTCACGGCCTGAAATAAAGGTAAAGGATTTTCCAGTTCTACCTGCTCTTCCTGTACGGCCGATTCTGTGAACGTAATATTCTTCATCACTGGGTATGTCGTAGTTGAAAACTGCTTCTACATCATCAACGTCAATACCTCTTGCGGCAACATCGGTAGCTATGAGAATATCAAAATTGCCTTTTCTGAACTGTGACATAACCTTATCCCTATGTTCCTGACGCATGTCTCCATGGAGAGCCTCTGCAGAATAGCCTCTTGACTGAAGACTTGAGGTTAATTCATCAACCCTTTTTTTTGTATTACAGAAAACAAGGGAGAGCTTAATATCGTTAGCATCTATAAGACGGGAAAGGACTTCCAGCTTTGCTGACTCCTTAACCTCAAGATAGTATTGTTCTATACTTGGTACGGTAAGTTCCTTGTGAGCTACCTTTATATGAATGGGGTCCTTCTGATACTTTTTAGTGATATCCAGTATTTCCTTAGGCATAGTAGCTGAAAAAAGGATTGTCTGCCTGTCCACAGGTACTTTCTCCAGGATTGTATCGATATCTTCACGGAAACCCATGTTAAGCATTTCATCCGCTTCGTCCAGTACAATCATTTTAAGCTGCTCCAGTTTAAGGGTTCTGCGCCTCATATGGTCCATAACACGGCCCGGAGTTCCTATAATAATCTGAGGACGCTTTTTTAATGCCATAATTTGTCTGTCTATGGGCTGTCCACCATAAACCGGCAGAATACGTATTCCATCTTTATATTTCAATACACTTCTCAGTTCTTCCGAGGACTGTATTGCTAATTCTCTTGTTGGGCACAAGACCAATACTTGAATTGATTCAATTTCAGGCTGGATCATTTCAATGGCAGGTATACCAAACGCGCAGGTTTTTCCTGTTCCGGTTTGGGCCTGGCCAATTAAATCGTTCCCGTTGAGAATTGGTGGGATTGACTTGGATTGAATGGGAGTTGCCTCCTCAAAACCCATATCAGCAATTGCATGCTGTACTTCAGCTGAGAGATTAAGATCTTTAAAACTCAAATTTTCCATTTTTGTTCCTTTACTTATTAATTCTTTATTTTATATACCTATACAATAATAATTATTATTTACCTTTTTTGCAACGTTTATTTATTAAATCCTGTCATTGAGACGAATTTTATTAACATGATATACCTGCTATCAGCCCTTTTGAACTATGTCTTTAATTTGTGATAATTTCACCCTTAAGATTATCGTATGATTATTTCACCCCATCATAAATAATGGTAATCTTAGGGAATGATATATACAATGACTGATGAGGAACTAAAAAAGTTGCATGTT
>JAEYNI010000373.1 GCA_023412635.1 Bacillota bacterium | reverse complement strand
CCATCATGGAGAGTGCTGTAATTTATTTACTTTATTATTGTCAAACTTAATAAAACCCTACCGCATCGGAATTTTCCACCTTGCAATACTTTGAATAGGAACAGTTTATAAGGGATCTGTCCTGACTGTAGGTTATTTTTTGCAAGGCCTCCTCAATGGTAAAATAACCGCCATCGGTAAAGTTCTCTTCTTTATTAACTTCAAATTTATCATCCAGGGATTTCATGACGTACCATGTGATGTTATTGCAGACTGGCCTTTGACGTGTGACTGAAAAGAATTCGTAATTGGTATTACCCGCAGTAGAAATAATTTCGGCATTAATTCCTGCTTCTTCTTTAACTCTTCGCCTGGCAACTTCATCGGGATATTCCCCGATCTTAATTACTCCCTTAGGAAGCACCCACTCATCCTTCTCATTTTTGAGAAGAAATACTTTCTCTCCGGAAAAGACAACACCACCTGCGCAGTTTCTAACAAGCATAATCAAAACCCCTTCCCTGATAGATTTTTTTGAGTTATTTCAGAATAGTTAAACAATATTATAACTTATGTATAAATCATCCAACTATTCCTTATTATTTCCATTGCATTGAATATAATACATTCTATTTAATAATATAATAACCCACCTAGTCATTTTATACAAGGATAAATTCTTCAAGTTTATGCGTTTTGTCTATTTTGACTAATGCCTGCACTCTTATGCCCTCTTCCAGGTATTCCTGAGTAATAATCTGACCATGCTTATAAATATATGGCATTACCCATCCCTCATTATACGGAATCAACATAGATATTTCATTCAACTGTTCTTTAAAGCCCTCAGTTATCTTTTCAAGGAGTGCTTCTATTCCATAACCCGTTACCGCTGATATTTCACAAACAGCAGAATACCCCATAGAGCTGATTCTTCCGCCTCCGGCTACAAGGTCATGCTTATTTAAAACAAGTATAGTACCTTTTGAGGCCGCACCAAGCTCCTCAAGCAGTTCTTCTACTACACTTATCTGCATAGCTGAATTGTCATTGGAAGCATCAACAACATGAAGCAACATATCGGCATGGACTGCCTCCTCCAATGTTGATTTAAAGGCCTCAACCAAATCATGGGGCAGTTTTCTTATAAATCCTACAGTATCAATAAGGACGGCTTCCCTTCCATCAGCCAGTATCAGCTTACGGGCGGACGGGTCAAGGGTTGCGAAAAGCTTATCCTCTACAAAAACGGAGGCACCGCAAAGCCTGTTCATCAGAGTTGACTTTCCTGCATTTGTGTAACCTACAATAGCGATTACAGGTACATTATTCTTAGTTCTGGTACTCCGCAGGAAATCCCTTCGCTTTTCAAGCTGTTCCAGTTCCCTTTCAAGATTTGTTATTCTCCTGCGTATATGCCTTCTATCCACTTCCAGCTTTTTTTCACCGGGGCCACGGGTACCGATACCTCCTCCAAGTCTGGAAAGCTCAGTCCCGAGACCAATGAGTCTGGGAAGCTTATACTTCAGCTGTGCCAGTTCTACCTGAAGCTTGCCTTCCTTAGATATGGCTCTCTGGGCGAAAATATCCAGTATGAGGGTAGTTCGGTCAACAACTCTCACCCCTGTTTGCTCTTCAATATTTCTTATCTGAGCCCCTGAGAGCTCATCGTCAAAAATCAGCAGCTGAACATCCCGTGCCTGGCACAGCAAGGAAAGTTCTTCTATTTTACCCTTTCCCACATAGTAGGCTGAGTCCTGTGCCTGCTTGCGCTGGAGAACCTTATCTATCACAATGGCACCGGCGGTCATCGCAAGCTCCTCAAGTTCATCAAGAGAATCTTCAGCATCCCTGAGAGAAGCACTTTCCAATCTGCTCTGACTGGTTTCCAGTCCAACCAATATGGCCTTCTCTGACTCTTCTTCATTTTCGTATATATCATCTCTCGCCGAGGCGTCCAATTCCTCTATGATTTTATAAATGTAGTTAAGCCTCGGCTCCCCAAGGGTAAACGGCCCAAATACATCAAATTCATCCTCCGCAGAAAGACAGCCTGCATATATCTCGGTAGGCTGTCCCTCACTTATACCCATTGCCAGCATAACATCAAGTCTTAACTTTTGGAGTGTACTTATGTCTACCTGGGACAGCATTCCATTCCCGCCGGGATGTGTATGAATACATCTGATTGCTGATAGTCTGGTCTTTCCTCTTCTGCTGTCCAGCTGCGGCAGTGATACCGTTCCGCTATCACCAATACTTATGTCAACCACAATACCCCTTCGATTGATAAGAACAGATATCTCCCTGTTAATCTCATGGGATATTCTTGCAATAGTTTCAGCTAATTCAACAGGAACAAGCTCCCTTGAGCCGAATTTTTTATGGTATAAACCCTCAAGCTCGGTGAGCAGTCTATCTTTTATGGATTGCGTATTTCCGTTAATATTGATAAAATCACCTCCTGTTTAATCGGTCACTCCAGTGGAACCGAAGCCACCTCCCCTGTTGAAGCCAATATCTTTGACAGAGGAAACTTGTGTTAGTACCATTTTGGGCACAACCTGTAAAACTATCTGAGCTATTCTGTCACCTTTCCTGATAACATATGCTCCGCTTTTGTTACCCTTTTCATCAAGTGTAAAAGGAGCCAAATCCTTTTCACACAGGCTCTTATCAGAGTTATTATTTACAATTATTCCTAATTCATCCCTGTAACCACAGTCAATTGTTCCGGGAGAATTGGGTATTCTGATTGGAGTTTTCAGCGACAGACCACTTCTGGGCCTTACCTGGATTTCATATCCTTCCGGTATTGCAAGCTTCAGTCCCGTAGGTACAACCACCGTCTCTCCGGGAGCAATTATAATTTCCTCGGCGGCATAAACATCCATTCCTGCATCACCCGGATTTGCATACCTCGGCAGTACCGCATCCTCTCTGCAAACCTCAATAAAAATCTCTACCATATTAACCTCCATGAGCCGACATAGCGGCCACAAAATGTAATGAAATTTATCTACTCCCTATCCGCTATAAGGCGAATAAAGGAGGTTAATTGGCCATGTGCGCTTTCAAAGTATTGTAAATACT
>JAEYNI010000304.1 GCA_023412635.1 Bacillota bacterium | reverse complement strand
TTTCTGCTTCAGCCTTTGTATTCTTTACATCTATTCTGTTATATTCTTCCTGAAGCAAAAGTATCGTTTTATTTGTGGAATTAAGTTTTTCAATAAAGTCTGAGGATTCCTCCTCCAAGACCTTCTTTTCTTCAACCAATCTGTCTATCTCTAAAGTCTTGCCTGTTTTTTCATTCTGCAAACCTTTTATCAGATTTTCAAAACCTTCTATAGCTTGCTTTAACGAAAGAATCTCATTCTCAGCCTTTTGCTTTTCATTCTGCTTTCTTGATAAGCTTTTCTGCATGGTTTCTTTTTCGTTATATATTCTTTCCATGTGCTCATTGACGCTTTGAATACTTTCAACAATTGAATTAACCGATATTTTAAAGTCGGTTATTTCCTGATGTAGCTCATCCCTTACAGACTGGTCAGCCTTGAATTTTTCCTGATGTTCGGCAATTATTGCCTTGGTTTCAAAAATATCTTTTTCAATGGCCTCAAGCTCTTCCTCATACTTTTTCTGTTCTAGAACAGTTTCCTGTTCCTGCTTGACCACCTGATTTTTCTCATCATTCAGCATGCCGATTTTTGCATCTGTCTTTCTTATATTGTCCTCCAGCATGGCAAGATGATTCTCATCTCTGGTTCTAACCAGCTCACTGTCCCTGAGTTTTGAATTTTCTTCATTGTATTCTGTCTCTATCTCAGACAACATATTTTTTATCTCTACGATTTTACTGCCTATTGAAATTTCCTCTTTTTTGAGTGCTTCAACTACAGCTTCCAATTCGGTAATCTCTCTACTTCGACTTAAGATGCCTGAGCTTTTATGATCGTTGCTTCCCCCTGACATGGAACCGCTGGTACTCAATATATCTCCTTCCAGCGAAACAATTCTGAAGGAATAACCAAATTTCTTCGCTATACTAATACCAGCATCAAGGTTTTCAACAACTGCAACTCTTCCCAAAAGATTTAAGACAATTCCGTTATATTTTGAATTACAGGTCACAATATCTGAGGCCAGTCCGCAAAAGCCTTGAAACTCCTGAAGCCTACCAAGGGTATTCTCATCAAGTCTCTTACCGTTAACTGAAGTTATCGGTAAAAAAGTAGCCCTTCCCATTCTATTTCTTTTAAGGAATTCAATTGCCTTTTTAGCATCTTCTTCAGTTGAAGCTATAATATTTTGAAGGGAACCTCCCAAAGTCATTTCAATTGCTGTTTCATACTTTTTATCAACACTTATAAGCTGAGCCACAGTTCCGTGAATTCCACTTCCGAATTCACCCGAAGACTGACAGGCATGCATGATTTCCTTAACACTCCTGCTATAGCCCTCCATACTCTTTTCCATATCCTTAAGCATACGGTGTCTGGAGGATTTGACCTGAATATCGGTTTTCACCGTACCATATTGTTTCTCAATGGTTGTCAGAGTACTCTGCAGTTCGCTTTTCTCACTGGTCAATTCCTGCATTTTGGTATTGGAATGCTTGATAAGCAGAATGGTATTTCTAATGCTTTCTGACAGGTCCTCTTTCTTCATGTTGTCTTTATCTTTTTCCAGCTTCAAGGTATAAATTTCAGTTCCTATAGAGTTCTGCCTTTTCTTGAGATTTTCAATATGATTCTTAATATTATTTACTTGTGTTCTCTTATCAGATTGAAGGTCAAGCTTATCCATTATCCCAGCTTTCAGTTTTTCAATCTGCTGTTCACTCTCACTTAATGTGGACACAATAGCATCCAGTTCCGACTGATAATTCTCAAGTTTTTTTGCAAAATCAGAATACTGCTTGTTTAAATAGTCTATTTTACCCTGCCTTGTTTTTTCTTCCTTAGAAAGGTCTTCAGACTTGGTATTGATTTCGGTTATTTCTTCTTCCAAGCGCTTAATATTTTGATCTAGACCGTTAATCTTTTCATTGTTCAAATTTATTTCCGAGCTATTTTTTTCAAGGCTCGCTTCGATTACATAAAACTTATCTCTTGCTTCGGTGATTTTATCTTCGAGAGTTTTAAGCATTTCGGTTTTCTGCTGATTCTGTGCGGTTATATTTCTAAGTTTTCTCTCTTCTGCCTCAATGTTTTCCCTTATATCTTTATATTGATCCTCATATTCTTTAATCTTTTCTTTATATTTATCTATATTGTCCAGATATACGTTTACTTCTAATTCCTTTAGGGCATCTCTCAGAGATAGATACTTTTTAGCCGCATCAGATTGCTCTCTGAGGGGTTCCAGCTGATTTTCCAGTTCACTTATTATGTCATTTATTCTAACCAGATTCTGCTCAGTCAAATTAAGCTTTCTTTCAGCCTCCTGTTTTCTTACCTTGTACTTCATTATTCCTGAGGCTTCCTCAAATATATGCCGTCTATCCTCAGATTTACTGCT
The DNA here is from genome assembly GCA_023412635.1 of Bacillota bacterium. Lineage (GTDB taxonomy): Bacteria > Bacillota > Clostridia > Acetivibrionales > DSM-1351 > Ruminiclostridium. The sequence goes on along the minus strand of JAEYNI010000304.1, from coordinate 9,845 downwards.
TAGTATTTCATCAACTCGTCCCTGACCTATTATGGAGTAGCCATCGCGGCCTATACCGGTATCAAGAAAAAGTTCATGTATGTCTTTAAGTCGACATGACGTCTTGTTTATGTAATATTCACTTTCACCAGAACGATAAACCCTTCTTGCAATAGTCACTTCACTATAAGATACAGGAAGATAATTGTCTGAATTATCAATGGTCAGTGCTACTTCCGCAAAGCCTACCGACTTTCTGTGTTCAGTTCCTGCAAAAATAACATCCTCCATTTTGCTGCCTCGGAGAGTTTTTGCACTTTGCTCACCTAAAACCCATCTTACAGCATCACCTATATTGCTTTTTCCACTGCCGTTAGGACCCACCACCGCTGTAATTCCTGATGTAAAATCCAGATTTATTTTGTCAGCAAATGATTTAAACCCTTGTATTTCAAGTTTCTTTAAATACATTGTACACCCCGAAAATTTGTTGTTATCCTTTTTGAAAACTTGTATAAATTTTAACACACTTTAAGTCTTATTGGAAGGTTGTACTATCTTTATTTACATTTTCATAACAATTAAAGCTAATAGATATTACTGCGGTTATTCGCAAAAGCACAACAGTTAATTACAATTAGTACAACAGTTAATCACATTAGCTCAAGATAATTATACCATTAGTAATGACTGCAACCCCATGGTATTATTTACACTACTTTAATCTCATGAATTTGCGTGCTATTCCTACTATAGGTCTGAAAAATAAACCCTCTATTTCCTTACTTACAACTTTCAGTTGCTCACGAATTGCTATACTTTGGGGGCAATGACTCTCACACTTTCCGCAGCTGACGCATTTTGATGCATATGCGGGTTTTACCGACATAGCGCCTAATGATTGGAAATACCTGAATCTTACCGATTTATCGTTAGTGAGGTACTTATCATTATAATGTGAAAAGCAGGCCGGTATATCTACTCCTGCCGGACAGGGCATACAGTAGCCACAAGCGGTGCAGGCAATCTTTGTTTTCTCCTGCATGATCTTTTTAACCCTGTCAAATACAGCAATTTCTTCAGGTGATAAAGTATTTGGAACTGCCTCTGAAGCAATTCTTATATTATCATCAATCTGAGCTTCATCACTCATTCCCGACAGAACCACATTTACCTCGGGATGATTCCAAATCCATCTAAATGCCCATTCGGCAGGTGACCTGTCTTTATCATAATCTTTAAATGCCTTATTAACCTCCGGAGGAAGATGTGTTACAAGCTTTCCTCCTCTTAACGGTTCCATAACTATTACCGGAATCCCCATACTGGACGCAAGCATCAAGCCGTCCTTGGTAGCCTGGTTATTTTCATCCATGTAATTGTACTGAATCTGACAGAAATCCCATGGATAAGCCGTTACTATCTGCTCAAAATCAGCTTTCCCCCCATGGAAGGAAAAGCCTATATTTCTTATGGTACCTTTTTTCTTCAGTTCCTCAAGCCAGGTCATCACCCCCAATGCCGCCAGTCTGTCAAAGGACGGTTTATCTGTAAGCATATGCAGGAGATAATAATCAATATAATCTGTCTGCAGCCGTGAAAGCTGCTTTGCAAATATTTTTGGGGCATCATTCATCTTTTTGACCAGGAAAGGTGGCAGCTTGGTTGCTATTTTAACTTTTTCACGGTAGCCACCCAATAGAGCCTTTCCAAGTAAAGATTCACTTTTACCGGCATGATATATGTAGGCTGTATCAAAATAGTTAACTCCTTTTTCCATGGAATCCCTGATCATGGCTATAGCTCTCGGTTCATCTATTCCTCCGGCTTTTGTAGGAAAGCGCATGCATCCAAAGCCCAATACGGATAGTTGTTCACCATTTTTTTGATTTATTCTTGTAAGCATAAAAATTAACCTCCTAAGCCAAACACTAGCCAAACACTGCTTGGTTTTAATATTATTTTGGTTTGGTTATAGTCTTAAATCCCGACTCTAGCTTTAAGCATATATTCATAGCCTTCCTGAGCTATACCGTCAGTCAAGTCAAACTCTACTTTCTTGCCTTGCATTTCTGCAGCAAGCCATAAGTGACATAGTGCAATTCCTATATCGATACTATTCATTCTTCCATAAAGCTGTGCTTTAACGAAACTTTGTTTTTTCCTGCTGACTATAAGCTCTGTTGTATTTCCGCTGAAGAACCAGCACTGGGTATTGCCGGCGGAAGGTGCCAATCTTACAGGTTCAAGCAGCTCTTCAGCATTTTTTATCGAAGATATCTCATTCAAACTTTTCCTTTTAAACTGGGCTGTACCCGATCTATGAATTGGTTCGGGTGAATTTCCAAATGCTAGCATAATTACATAACTCAGACCGTCCTTGGTTAGTTCCAGATCGCTTCCGGGCTTTGACATTCCCAACCAACAGCAGCCAATATTGTTGCTGGATAAAAACAAATCGATCTGCTGCATTATAAAACCTGCATTCATGAGATAACCTTCTTTTTTCTCAGAATATATACAGATATAATGTGGTGCCAGCATAAACCTTAGTGAAAATAACCCTCTTATTTTTTCTTCACAAAGAATTGTGAAGTCTGTTTTGATACTCTCATCAAGTCTCTTTATAGTCCCGATGAAATCCCTAAGCTTATCAAGCTTTTCCCGGGACAGAGGCGTCATATCATACCTTCTGACCGATTTTCTCATAAAAATGGCATCATAGAGTTCCTTATCCGACATTGCTAATCCCCCTTACATTATATCAGTATAATTTATACTATTTCTTGTAAATAATCATTATAATTTAAGCATCACTGCACTATCTGGTCGCAACTAAAACGCATGCCTGAACCTGCTGCAGCCCTAAGCTCTCTATCTGCTTAAGCAGCTCTTCATCATATGTGCCCGGTTGCAGCCATATATATTTGATCCCAAGCTTTGCGGCTTCATCAATAACAGTTCTCCCTCTCTTAGGTGATACAACCATATCTATCACCTCCGGAACAACAGGCAGTGAGGATAAATCCTTATAGCATATATCTCCCTCAACAGTGTCATACATCGGATTTACAGGATAAACCTCATAGCCCCTGGACTTTAACTTTCTATAAATCATATTTCCATATTTGCTTTGATCCTGGTTTGCACCTACTACAGCCCATGTCTTTTTTTCAAGCATTATTTCTTCTAGCATAAAACCCTCCATTGTTAATTAATAGATATTAATTAATTTTTAGCTTTTACCCATTAATAATATTTTATTACTTATATGAATTATATCAAAAATAATTACAAATTCTTCTATTCGGCTTTAAAATAATCTTATTTCTTTATAACTAAAACAGCAACTCCTTGCTTATGTTTACATAATGAATACAATTCGTAACCAACTAATCATTTAAAGCATAAAATATTTTGTAAGCACTTTACGTTATTAAAGGAGGTCGGCATGATGCCAAATAATTGGTCAGGTGAACCATATATGCATATGATGAATATCCCTAAGCAATATGAGCCGATGATGGAAATGCCACAGGAGCAATTGGAATCCATGTTCCCAAGATGCTACTATATAATTTTCCCTGAAGTATCCCGTCACTGTGACAGAATGATTGCTAAAAAAGGTACAATGTATACTCCCACTCGTGAACAACTGGAAGAAATGGTAGATGATATTGATAACAGAGTCGGACAGGATGTTGATGCTGAGTACGAAGATGATGATGAAAATCAGAATTTAGAGAGCTATAACTACCAAAAAGATAATGATTATCAGGAAATGGAACCTTATCACTATGGGAAAGAAAAAGATGATAGACAATTTGGATTTTTCGGTGGAGGTTTTGGCAGAAGAAGACGTTTCCGCAGAGATTTAATTTCAATTATACTTTTAAGAGAATTCCTCAGAAGAAGACGTCGCCCTCATCATGGTTTTGGCTTTCCGGGAGGTTTCGGAGGGTTTTAGTCGAATCACCTCTATATTTATTTTGAGCGTCAATAATTTTGACGCTCATTTATTGATTTTTCTATTAATCACAAGCTGCTGTAATTCGTAATATAATAAAAAAGAACTATTGCTTGATTATTAAAAACACTAATAGTCATTTTACTATTATCATGTTTTTAAATATCATGTTTTTAAACAACTCAGAGGTTTTATTATGCTTTATAACATGGTACCGACCGGTCAGCATAAGCTGCCCGCACTTCCCTACCCTTATAACGCCCTTGAACCTGTTATCAGTGAAAATGCTTTACGGATACATCATGATAAGCATCATAAAGCATACGTAGATGGTTTAAACAAGGCCGAACTAAGCTTGGAAAAAGCACGTAAGGATAATAATTTTGATTTAATTAAGTACTGGGAAAACGAACTTGCTTTCAACGGTTCAGGACATATACTTCACAGCATTTTTTGGACAGTATTGGCTCCTCAAGGTAAAGGAGGCCTGCCCGGTCACAATACATTAAGTGAAATAAACCGGTATTTTGGCAATTTCAACTCATTTATGGAACAATTTAAAGCAGCAGCTGAAAAAGTTGAAGGTTCGGGCTGGGGAATACTGATTTGGCAGCCGTCATGGAAGAGGCTGGAGATACTAATGGCTGAAAAACATCAGAATCTGACACAGTGGGGCGGAATTCCCATTCTGGTCTGTGATACCTGGGAGCATGCCTATTATCTGGATTACCAAAACAACAGGCGGAAATATATTGATGCATGGTGGGAAATAGTTAACTGGAACGAAGTAGAGCGAAGGTTATTAATGGCATTAAATGGTCAGGTACCTCTCACACTGTGAGCCTGAAAAATTCCAATAAAATTGGCTCGCATTATAAATGCGAGCCCTTGTTTTTAAGGGTAATTATCTCGGCTGGATATAGAACTTGATAGCTGTTCTTTCTTCTCCATCAATGTTAACTTCAGCAAAAGCAGGTACTGCAACCAGATCGATTCCATTAGGAGCAACAAAACCTCGAGTAATTGCAATTGCCTTAACCGCCTGATTTACAGCCCCAGCACCGACTGCTTGAATCTCCGCATAATTATTGTCGCGTAAAACAGCGGCTAACGCTCCAGCAACAGATTTTGGCTGCGAATTAGCTGAAACCTTTAGAACTTCCATAAATACATCCTCCTAAAAAATGCTTAATATATAGTAAATTTGTATATCTATCTAATAGTATTCTATAAATTACTTCAAATTCCTTCTTTTTACATTTAAAATGTTGTATAAACATTATAGACTAATTTTGTCAAGTTTTCACATTAAACAAGTCTATTTCATTACTACTTATTACTTTTATGCTACCGATGTTGAATTCTGCTTTAAGTTTATGAATATTTTCTCGTTTTTGCCCAATTATATTTGAAATATTTTTGGGGCTGCATTCAATTGTTACTTCTTTGATATGATGAATTTCATTATTTCGGAAATATTCCTCGAGACGGTTTCTCATAAGCCTTGACTGAACCAACTGCCTGAAAGCAGGATGAAACGGCCCTGCTACAACATCACCGTTTTCATTAATACTTTCAGTAGGCTGAAGGCCTATACGAATAACATTTATGTTTTTCTCTTCATAAAGCTCCAAAAGTTCAGCAGATAGGTCAACAGCTTCATCCAAAGTCAAGGGAGTATATTTTCCGGTTTCATATAATTTTTGCAGATAAGTATCCTTGATAACTAGTGTAGGATATATTCGAACAATATCAGGGGCAATTTCTATAACTTTTTTTGCAGTATTGACTGCCTTTCCCCTTGTATCTTCGGGCAAACCTATCATGGTCTGTATACCAAGCGAGAACCCTTTATCCTTGATCATTTCTGACGCTTTCTCCACTACCTCTATACCATGTCCTCTGTTGCTACAGAGAAGAACACTGTCATCAAGACTTTGGGCACCAAGCTCAATTGTTTTTACTTTATACTCTGCCAGAAAGTCAAGAATTTCAGCACTAATATAGTCAGGTCTGGTCGATAACCTCAACTCATTAACCCTACCTGACTTTACATAACTGTAGGCGATCTCCAGGTACCACTTCTGTTCTTCCTTTGATATACCTGTAAAACTTCCCCCATAAAAACCTATTTCAATAAAGGCATCCTGACCTGTCTTCAAATGATCTTCAATTGATCTTCTTATTTCGGCCTCAGTTGCATCCTTAACCTGTCCGCTGATTCTTTTCTGATTACAAAAAATACAGTCAAAGGGACAGCCCTTGTGAGGAACAAACACTGGAATTACGATATGCTTTTTTATTTTTCGTCACTCCTCCATAGATTATTGAGCTGATAGCTTGTCCAATGCATCTTTAGCAGCATTTTGCTCTGATTCCTTCTTAGAGCGCCCGCTGCCCTGCCCACAGACCAATCCATTGATTTGTATTTGAGTAATGAATATCTTGTTGTGATCAGGCCCTTTTTCGTCTACAACAGTATAGGTTATCTGCTGCTCTCCCTTCTGCTGGATTTTCTCCTGTAGCTGTGTTTTGTAATCATAAAACAGTTTACCCTGCATGCTGCTCTTGATAATATCGTCCATATGTTTCATAATAAACTCTTTTGCAACTTCAAGACCTCCGTCAATATATATGGCCCCAATCAACGACTCATAGGCATCCGACAGTATTGAGCTTTTAGTACGTCCTCCCGATAATTCTTCTCCTCTTCCAAGAAGCAAAAGTTCTCCAAGACCTATATCTGTCGCACATCTGGATAAGGAGCTTTCACAAACTATTTTGGAACGGGTTACAGTTAATTCTCCTTCTGGGAGCTCAGGGTACTTTTTATATAAATGTTCACTTATGGTAAGTCCCAATACAGAGTCTCCAAGGAACTCAATTCTTTCATTGTATTTAAGCTTCCTTGCCTTCTTTTCATTAGCGTAGGAACTGTGAGTAATGGCAGTTAACACTGTATTTTTATCCTTGAACACATAATTAATTCTTTTCTCAAGGGTGGATATATTACTTGTCTCATATTTAGGATTATTGTTCATTATTCCTCCAAATTTCTGCTTATTGTTCTGGCACACGCATAAATTCAAAATTTTTATTGTAAAGAAAAAGTTTTCATTATCCTTGTATTATACCATTTACCTGCTTTTAAGATATTAAATACAGTCAAAATAATTTATACTTTCTTAGACAATAAAAATAAGGTGGAAATTACCCCCACCTTATTTTATACTTTTATATTACTTAGGTTCAATAAAAATTCTTTGTAAAAAATATATATTTTATTCGTATTTCTTCAAGCAAAGTGTTGCATTGTGTCCACCAAAGCCAAGTGAGTTTGACAGAGCGTATTTTATATCAGCCTTTCTTCCTGTGTTAGGAACACAATCAATATCGCAGTCAGGGTCCTGATTCACAACATTAATTGTTGGAGGAAGAAATCCTTCCTTGAGTGACATAGCTGTTACAATAGCCTCAATAGCACCTGCTGCACCAAGAAGATGGCCCGTCATTGATTTTGTAGAACTCATGGCAAGGTTCTTAACATGATCACCGAATACTCTTTTAACAATGTTCACTTCTGTAGGATCGTTTAAAGGTGTAGAGGTACCGTGAGCATTGATATAGCCAATCTTATCAGGTGTAATATCTGCATCTCTGATAGCCATTTGCATGCTCTTTACTCCTCCGTCACCCTCAGGATGAGGTGCAGTAATGTGATAAGCATCACAGGTACATCCGTAGCCAACTATTTCAGCTATTATGTTTGCGCCTCTCTTTAAAGCATGCTCCAATTCTTCTATTATGAGTATAGCCGCACCTTCGCCTGCGATAAAACCGTCTCTGTCCTTGTCAAAAGGTCTGCAAGCAGTATTTGGATCAGGATTCTTTGACATAGCTCCCATAGAACAGAAACCTGCGAAACTCATCATTGTAATACAAGCTTCAGCTCCACCGGTAATCATTACATCAGCATCGCCGCGTTCAATAACCTTGAAAGCGTCTCCTATGGCATTGTTACCAGTTGCACAGGCAGTAACAACACATTCATTAAATCCTCTGAAGCCATATTCTATAGCTATTCTACCAGCAGCCATATTCGAAATCATCATAGGAATGAAGAATGGGCTTACCCTTCCAACACCCTTGTTCAACGCTACCGTATGCTGATCCTCGAGTGTTTCAAGTCCGCCTACACCTGAACCTACTATAACACCGCACTTGTCAAGATCAAGACTTTCTATATTCAGATTTGAGTTTTCCACAGCCATTTTAGCCGCAACCATTGCAAACTGGTTGTATCGGTCCATTCTCCTGGCCTCTTTTTTATCAATATATTGAGAAGCGTCAAATTCTTTTATTTCTGCGCCTACTTTAGTTGAAAGATTTGATACATCAATTCTGGTCACTTCACTTATGCCGTTTTTACCTTCTTTGATGGCACCCCAGAATTGTTCAATCCCCATACCTAAAGAAGAGACTACACCAGTACCTGTAATAACTACACGTCTGCTCATAAATTAACCTCCGTATATTTTACTTAATATTTTTTGAGATCTATATTAAATGTCCATAGAACATCTGGATGTCCAAAGGACAACTCGGTTGTTCTTTGGGACAATTTGGACTAGAATTTTTAGAAACAAAATGTGATTAAATAGTTAAAATCTTTTCTTATACAGTTAAATACTAAAAAAAGTCCCGTATTTGGGACTTTTTTTAAGTATTCTTTTGAATGTATTCAACAGCATCACCAACTGTAGTGATTTTTTCTGCTTCATTGTCCGGAATCTCAAGATTAAACTCTTCTTCCAAAGCCATGATAAGCTCAACTATATCAAGAGAGTCTGCTCCGAGATCATCTATGAAAGAAGATTCCATTGCTATATCGTCTTCTTCAACACCTAACTGCTCAACAATTAACTTTTTAACTTTCTCGAAAACCATATATTCACCTCCTTCCAAAGGATGGATTTATAAATCGATACTATACATATACAAACCAAAGCATGTACTGTCTATATAGTATGCAATTTTAATAAATATTAGCCTGTTCACTTGAATTTTTCAAGCATACATATGCTATATTATTACATAACCAGTCCACCGTCAATATCTATTACCTGACCGGTAACATAAGCGGCTTCGTCTGATGCAAGAAAAGCTACTACATTTGCAACATCTTCAGGTGTCCCAAACCTTCCAAGTGCAATCTTCTCAAGGTATTTCTGCTTCAGATCCTCAGGTAATATTTCCGTCATGTCACTTTCAATCAAGCCAGGTGTAACGGCGTTACAGGTTATTCCCCTTGGAGCAAATTCCTTTGCAGTGGTTTTTGTTAACCCAATCATACCACCCTTGGATGCAGAGTAGTTGGCCTGACCGGGGTTGCCATAAGCTCCTGCCACAGAAGAAATATTTATAATTCTACCGTATCTCTTTTTGATCATTAGCTTTGCAGCAGCCTTAGTACAAAGGAAGCAACCTTTCAGGTTAATGTCCAAAACGGTGTCCCAATCGTCCTCAGACATCATTGCCATAGGTTTATCCTTGGTTATTCCGGCGTTATTTACTAAAATGTCAACGCCGCCAAAGGTCTCTACTGCTTTTGCCAGTATCATTTTCACATCTTCAGAATTTCTTACATCACCGACAGTTGCCGCTACCTTGATTCCCATACCTTCAAGTTCAGAAGCTGTCTTTAGTACCGACTCCGAGGTACCGGTGAGAACGACATTTGCTCCCAATTTACCAAGTTTGACTGCAATAGCTTTTCCAAGTCCCCTCGAAGACCCGGTAACAATTGCAGTTCTTCCATCAAAACGCATTTCGGTTAACACCTCCACACCTAGAATTACTATAAATTATTTTGATAATTCCTCCAAAGTCGTATTGAGGC
>JAEYNI010000244.1 GCA_023412635.1 Bacillota bacterium | reverse complement strand
TGAAGAATATAGCAGTATATAATCATGAAGGGGTTGTATTTGTTACATACAGTAATGAATGTCATTTGAAGGAAAAAGGTCTGGATTGCCTTTACTGCAATATAAATGCAACTAAGAATACATATGCCGATGTGGAGGGTATCAAATGGAAATATCCGAAGCAGATAGCAGAAACGGTAAAGCTGGCATATAAGGAACCTGGCAGACATCATGTAACTTTAACCGGAGGCTTCATACCTGAACATCGCGAAATAGATTATTATTTTGATGTTGCCGAGGCCATTCAAAATGAAACCGGACTGAGTGATTTCAATGGAACAGCAGTAATTGGGGCACCTGAGGATCATAGTATCATAGACAGATACAAAGAGGCAGGCTACCGTACACTGGCTATAAATATAGAATTATGGGATAAGAATATTTTCAAAGCTATTTGCCCTGGCAAGGAACAGCTTAGTGGAGGCTGGGAAAATTGGAAGTCCTCTCTTGAACACGCAGTGAAGGTTTTCGGTCATGGCAGGGTACGTTCCAATATTGTGGCAGGTTTGGAGCCAAAGCGTTCAACACTGGAGGGAGTAGATTATCTGGCATCAAAAGGGATTGTCTGTTTTGCTGGAGCCTGGTGCCCGAATCCAGGGTCTGAGCTGGAAAATCATAGAAGCCCCGAACCTGAATGGCACTGGGATCTGACTTTAAAAATTTCAGAAATATTCCGCAAAAACGGGTTTACCTATGATCAGCTGTATGATTGCAGCGCATCTTCAAATACCTGCATACACGATATTTATAGAATTGAGCAGGGACTTTTACCTGCTTTGAAGCAGGCTATATAAATAGTTATTGGAATATTCCAAAAGAAAGAGGATAAGTAAATGGGTAAAAGGATTTTAATTACCGGCGGTACTAAGGGTATCGGGCTGGAAACCGTGAAGCAGATGATGGATAAGGGTCACAATGTTATCGTCATAGGAAGGGATTTTTCAGAATTTCCCTATCAGAATTCAGAACAGATCAAAACTATAGCTTTTGATGTAAGCAAGGTGGAAGAAATTCCTGGACTAATTGCTGATATCGGTGAGATAGATGTACTTATTAATAATGCAGGGATAGCAAAAGCAGTCTCTTTTCTGGAATATACTACTGAACAGAAGGAGCATATTTTAAAGGTTAATCTTGAAGCTCCGGTAACTTTTATAAGGGAGGTATCCAAATACTTTCTGAATAAAGGTGAGGGGAGAGTAGTAAATGTTGCCTCACAGGCAGCTCAGGTAGGACATCCGGATATCTGGTATGGCATAACTAAAGCCGGACTTATAAATGCAACTATCAGTTTTGCCAATCTATTGGGTGAGAAAGGGGTTATTGTAAATGCAATTGCTCCGGGACCGGTTTCTACCGATATGATAAAAAATGCCCCTCCGAACAAAAGATTGGAGCAAGTACTCCACCGGACCTATCTTGGACGGGCGGCGACTGCTGAAGAAGTTGCTGAAGTTATTGTATGGCTTGCTGCTGAAAGCCCTGCATATATCAATGGTGAAGTAATAAATATCAATAATGGAGTGCAGTACATAAAATATGAATGATAGCCATAATAACTTTATTCTCCAAAATTATTAATAAGAGGCTGTTACATAACTATATAGATTAATGTATGTTATTAAGATTGTTATTGTACGCGAGGACAGCTCAAAGAAATGTGGAAGGATGGTTAAAAACAGTTAGAGAAATTTTGTCATAAGAGAATTACTCTAACTGTTTTGTGTCCGACACATTTATATGAGCTGTTCGGGAGTACACTGGTACTGGTGTTTCTGACTACATAAATCTTATAGTTATGCGACACCTCCTTTTTTTATCCAAATATACTCCATTAAAAATCTAAATATACTCTATTGTTAGAAAAAACGTATGATATTACAATAATTGTAACGAAATAACAATAAAATACATAGTAAATATATATGTAAAATATAAATTCTGTTACTAATTGTTTACACGCTATGGGCGTAGAAGGGGGATAATATGGGAAGTCTTAAAGAAAAATTATATGATGAGCTGAAACTGAAATTAACATTATTTATTGAAGGTGTAAGCTATGAGGAAGGCACCTTTGACAAACTTATAAATAATGACAATACTTTGAAGAAACAAGAATATTGTACCTGGGATAAAGAACTTGTTACAAAAAAGAGCTTTAATCTTCCATATGCATTTACTCTTGAAAATGGATCAGGCGTGCCAATTGTCGTTGATAGAAATTCTCCCTATAAAATTGAGGAAAACGATGGCGTATTCAGCCTTTCACACAAAAACAGAAAAATATCGGATATAACTTTTCCAAAGCCACCTGAATTTTATTCCAAATTCACCAAAGATGGTGCCAGTATGAGGAACATCGCCAGCGAGAGTTCCTTTGGAAGTGAAGACAAAAGTATTATTGTTTCTTATAGTACCGAATGTTCGGTAAAAGATAAAGGCCAGACCTGTCTCTTTTGTACCATGAATGGGACAAAAGGGCTGGAAAAGGGAGAAGAAAGGCCACCTTGGAAATATCCCAGGCAAATAGGGGAGACAGTTAAAGCTGCCTATGATGAAGGCTTTAGTCATTTGACAATTACTGGCGGCTTTGTGCCTGAGCGACGTGAAATGGAATATTATCTGGATGTGGCAGATAGCATCAAAGAGTCACTGGGCAGAGACGAGTTTAACGGTACTGCATGTATCGGCGCCCCTCTTGATTTTTCAGTCATTGATAAATACAAGGAAGCAGGTTTCAGTACGATAGCATTTAACACAGAAGTATGGGGGAAAAACTATTTTGACATTATTTGTCCCGGAAAAGTGGAAGAATGCGGAGGTTTTGACAATTGGATAAAAGCAATTGAATATGCCATACAGGTATTTGGTAAGGGAAAGGTAAGAAGTAACTTTGTTTGCGGCTTGCAGCCCAAGGAGGTCTTATTTGAGGGACTGGAATACCTGGCTTCAATCGGAGTAGTTACAGTGGCATCCAGTTGGATACCGGGTATAGGCTCTCCACTTGAGGGCCATCGGTCACCCACAGTAGACTGGCATTGGGATGTACAGTTAAAGCACGCAAATATACTCAGAAAATATGGACGTACCTATGAAGAAATATTTAATGCTACACCTAATAGAAATTTCGTACATGAAATCTATCAGATAGAGGATGAGACCTTACCAATATTTAGAAATCAAGAGTTGCTTGTTAAATAAGTTCCATCAGAAACTGAAAACACAGATACACTCTATAAAATAGTTATCTATATAAGGTTTATTGAAGAGAGGAGATTAAATTATGTCAATTAATAAAGAGGAAATTAAAGCCTACATAAAAAATAGTAAGACGTTATCTCTGGCAACTGTAAACGTGGCTGGAGAACCTGATATTAGAACTCTTGGAGGGTATGGCATATCGGATTTCGAAATTTATTTTGCCACAGCCAAAGAAAGCAATAAAGTGAAGCAGTTAAAGAATAAAAATGAAGTTGCTGTATTGTTTCAGCATGAGAATCAGATAATACCGGAGTTTATAAATGTAACTTTATACGGCAAAGCTGTTCTGACGGAAGGCGAAGATTTCATTACAGGTAAACAGGCCATACTAGAACGAAGGCCTCAACTGTCAGCGGTAATTGAGAGTCATAATATTTACAGGTTAAAGATTGAAAGAATAAAGGTTTTGGATTTCAGGGCTTCCGCTCCTAGCGATAGAGTTCATACCATCAACTTATAGCACCTTTACCGGCATAAACATTTAGGAGGACTTCAGATAATGAAGAAATTAAAAGTTATTCTGCTTAGCCTGATTATACCTGTAACAGTTATTATAGTCTGGAGTATCGCAACAGCCCGGGGAATTGCACCTGAGGCCATATTACCGAGCATAAAGAGTGTTCTTAAAGCATTTAATGAAAATCTGTCTAATGGACAGCTTGCCCAAGACCTTGGAATAAGCTTGTTGAGAGTAGTAAAGGGATACTTCTTTGCAGTACTTCTGGGAGTGACACTTGGTACCCTTATGGGGATGTCAAAAAACGTCAATCATATATTTTCACTTACACTCAATGCAATACGCCAGATTCCAATGATGGCATGGATACCATTGATCATACTGTGGTTCGGTATAGATGAGCTGTCAAAGGTGGTAGTAATAGTACTTGGTGCATTTTTCCCTATAATGGTAAATACTTTCAGCGGAATCAGAGGCACACCTCCCGGCTATATTGAAGTAGCAAAACTATATAAATTGAACAGATGGAATACCTTTAGAAGGGTTTATCTACCTGCTGCTATTCCTCAAATATTTGTAGGGCTGAAATTGGGACTGGGAATATCATGGATGGCAGTTGTTGCAGCCGAGCTTATAGCTTCCACAGAAGGAATAGGTTTCAGAATCAGTGATGCCAGAAGTCTTATGAAACCTGATATTGTCATAATGGGTATGATTGTGATCGGTATAGTGGGAATATTGATGGATAAAATACTCACTTTTATTTGCAAAAAGTCCACTCCGTGGATAGGAAGCAAAAGATAATATGCTATTGAAAGGAGATGGGCATATGGCTGAACAGGTTTTAAAAATTAAAGATTTATATAAATCCTTTCAGGTAGGCAAGGAGGAAATTCCTGTTCTGAGGAACATCAATCTTGAAATCCGGAAAGGTGAATTTGTAACAATTGTAGGTCACAGCGGATGTGGAAAAAGTACTCTATTGAAGATTATTGCAGGTCTTGTTGAGTATAGGATAGGAGAGGTATCCTACTCAGGTGAAAAAATCTCTGAGCCAGGAACTGACCGGGGAATGGTATTTCAGGAGCATAGATTGCTTCCCTGGCTGACTATAAATGAAAATATCGGCTTTGGGCTTTACAATTTATCCAGGGAAGAGAAGCAGGCATCAATCACCAAGCATATTGAATTAGTCCGGTTATGTGGTTTTGAGAAAGCATATCCAAATCAGCTTTCAGGGGGGATGGCTCAAAGAGCAGCAATAGCAAGAGGGTTGGCAAGTAATCCGGAAATACTGTTGTTGGATGAACCCTTCGGTGCACTTGATGCATTAACCAGAATCCAAATGCAGAAAGAAATTCTTAGAATCTGGAAAGAGGAAAAAACCACTATGATTATGGTTACCCATGATATTGATGAAGCAATCTA
>JAEYNI010000217.1 GCA_023412635.1 Bacillota bacterium | reverse complement strand
ATGTCTCCTCTTTTTATTACCACGTTTCCTCCATCTCCCCAAGCCGTTCCTCATATATTCTCTGCTGATCATTATCAGCTCCGAGGCATCCCTCTGCAAGCCCCAAATTTATTTCAGCCATTTCTTCGTACCCTTTCCTCATTTTTTCTCTCAATTCAACCTTACGTTTTTCTCTTATATAAAGACTCATTGCTTCCCTGACAATCAGACTTCTGTTTGTTTTTTCATTAAAAGCCAGGATATCCAATTCTTCAAGTAAATTATCCGGGACGCTAATTAATATCTTTTTATATTGAGCCAACTTATTTACCCCCACTCTTTTGAGACGACAAACAATGACCTCTTTTTCATCATTTACTCGTCTCCTAATAAGCTTTTCTCTCTATTTATATATTATAATATTCCTAAATAAATAAATTATCAGTATGACAAAGAAAAATGCATTTGCACACGTATGGAATTATTATAATCCACCACTAAATACACGGTCAAATTAAGTTTATATTACTGTATTCTTTGAAAACCGCCTATAACATATGTTTCAGAGGATTTTCAAACAAAACCACTATCTGGTTATATTAAGTAATTCAAAATTTTTGATATCTTTCCATCCTTTATAAATGCTCTTGGTATTCTTTTCCCTACAATACAAACAAGTTCATAATTTATCATACCTATTGAGCTTGAAACATCCTCAACTGAAATTGAGTTATCCCCTTGATTGCCAATGAGAACCACCTCATCGCCAACTTCGACATTTTCGGTCAAATCTGTAACATCTACCATACACTGGTCCATGCAGATTCTTCCTACTATAGGAGCAAACTGCCCATGTATGAGCACCTTCCCCTTGTTGCTCAGCATCCTGGTATACCCGTCTGCATAACCTATAGGAATTGTTGCAATACGGGATGTTCTGGCAGTTGTGAAAATTCTCCCATAGCTTATTGAAGTATCTTTTTCAACTTCCTTTACCATGATTATATTAGCCTTTAAAGTCATTGCCGGTTTTAAGAGAATTTTTGACTTATCAACTTCTTCAGACGGGTATAAACCATATTGAATAATGCCCGGACGAACCATATCCAGATGCATCTCAGGATATTCAATAATTCCTCCACTGTTGGCACAATGCTTAACTGGGATATGTACTCCGATTCTCTGAAGCTCATTGCATATACTCATAAAACGTTCAAACTGTGTTAAGGTAAATTCTCTGTTTTTCTCATCAGCTGTTGCAAAGTGCGTAAATAATCCTTCAATAATTATGTTGGGCAGGCGGCTTATTTCTATAACATTTTTTACCGCATTGTATCCGGGCAGGAAGCCTATTCTTGACATCCCTGTATCAATTTTGATATGAATCTTTACCTTCTTCCCCTGCCTAACAGCCTCATCAGAAAGTGCCTTTGCCAATTCATGGCTAAAAACCGGTTGGGTTACATCATTTTCAATAATTTCATTTGCCCTTATAGGATCAGTATAGCCTAAAATAAATATTGGTACATTTATTCCATGCTTCCTCAGCTGAATTGCTTCATCCAGCATTGATACCGCAAGTCTTGTTACTCCGTTTTCCAGGAGTGTCCTTGCCACCTCCATTACTCCGTGTCCGTATCCATCTGCCTTGACTACCCCCATAATTTCGGCATTTTTGTTGGTAATTCTTCTGATCTCACGAATATTATGAGCAATGTTGTCAAGATTTATCTCGGCCCATGCTCTGTTAAGTTTATATTCCATTTTATCCCCCATATACGTGCATTGCGTGTGCATAAAAGTGCTTACTCTAATTTGCTCTCTGTTTTATCTGCCTTTTATTTAATAAAGTTTCATTCACTAAGGATATCTTTCTCTAGTATAACCAAATTCTTTTTAGCAAAAACATTTTTAATAAAAATACTGGCTGATACATATGTTTAATAGTTGTTTCTTTAACATTATTCAAAGATAATAAACATATCTAATATAATAATACTTATACTATAATAATATGTTTATTTATATTTAATGCCACTAATACGTTTGACACTACTTCAGAACTTTTTTAATTGCTGCAGGAATACTTTCCACGATGTCAGTTGCAATCACTCCGTATTCTCCCTTTTCTTCTGCTGCTATATCCCCTGCCAGCCCGTGCAGATACACCCCGGCCACAGCAGCCTCAAACACTCCAGCTCCCTGTCCTATCAGCGATGCAATAATGCCGGTCAATGAATCCCCACTGCCTGCCGTGGCCATCCCGGAATTGCCTGTAGGGTTGATATACACATTCCCGCTGCTGTGAGCCACAATTGATTTTGCGCCCTTCAGCACCACAGTCACCCCCCACAATCGGGAATATTTCAGTGCTGTCTCAAGTCTGTTCTCCTGAATATACTGTATTTCAAGCCCTGTCAATCTGGCCATCTCTCCCGGATGCGGAGTAATAACCACTTCATTTTTAAACCTTTCGAAGAGAGCAGTATTCTTTGACAGGGCATTCAGTGCATCGGCGTCAAGCACAACAGGTATATCTACTTTGTCGGCAATTGAATTTAAGATATAGAATATGTATTCATTGGAAGAAAGGCCCGGCCCAATAACTGCCGTGTCACATTTATTTAATAGCTTCACTATACCTTCTATACTGTTCTGTCCCAGTACGCCATTATACTCCACAAGTCCAACCCCTACCACCTCGGGCACTACACTCTGGTATATGTTTATCATACTTTTTGGAGCACCAATGTATACAAGTCCGGAACCGGTTCTAAGGGCTGCCTTTGAAGCAAGGCAACCAGAGCCTGCCATACCTTGCGAGCCTGTTATAACTGCCAGTTTACCGCAGCTACCCTTGTTGGCTTCTGAACCCCTCTTTGGGATTATCCCCTTTACTGTCTGTAAATCTGTTAAAAATACATTAATATCTACAGAATCAAGTGATTCGCCTGACATGCCTATGGCTTCTACTGCCAGTTCTCCGGTGAAATCCGCCCCGGGGTAAATGAGCTGTCCTATTTTAGGTAGTTCAAAGGTTACAGTTTTAGCTGCTTTTATACAGGCACCGGATACCTTACCGGTGGCAGCTTCAACACCCGAGGCAATATCTATGGAAAGAGTATAGTTGGAATTTACATTTATTGAATTTATAACTTCGGCAATATATCCTTTTGCCTCTCCTCTGAACCCTGTTCCGAATATACCGTCTATTACAAGGGATGCTTTTGACATTTCATGTCCGAATTCATCTACATTAAAAGTTTCACCGATATATCTGATATCGGCCTTGAGCCTTTCCATAATATCAAAATTCAATCGGGCATCATCCATAAGAAAGGCTTTATCAAACAGGCAGTAGACAATTATGTTGTAGCCTTTTATCAATAGATGCCTGGCCACTGCAAAGGCATCCCCCGCATTATTACCCTTTCCAGTCACAAGGATAACCTTCTTCGGCAATGAAGTATGCAGCTCAAAATACCGCTCAACATGCTGGACTATTTGCAGTGCAGCGTTTTCCATCAGCAGCAATCCAGGAATGCCCATCTTCTCAATTGAATATTTATCTATTTCGCCCATCTGGGCACCGGTAACGGCTTTCATGTCAAATCACCTTTCAATAGTCAGTTGTAATTAGTTAGCAGTTTGCAGCTAGTATTAATAGCTACAATCCAGTAGTCTTAATCAGCACAAAAAACAGCCCAAAGCTTTTGCTACTTGTTGCTGAAGTAAACCTCATCCAGCTTCTGCAGCTGGTCTCCCCCAAGCAGATCATGGAAGTAGGAGTATGTATCGGTATCGTCCTGAGCCCTGAGTTCCCTCTCATCAACCAGCTTTATAAGCTTTTCCTTTGTATCGGCAATTTCCTTGTCAAGTTCGGCCACTCTCTGCTGATTTTCTCTTATGGAGAAATATACAAGTTTTACAGTCTGCTCGAGCAGTTCAAGATTTGCCTGCCTTATTTCTTTAGGAATGGCAGCAAGTCTTTCCTCTATCTCCGTTAACCTGTTATTGATACCCACAATCTGCTTTTCACATTCCTGCATGTCAGACTGAGCATACTGATTGTTATTATCAAAAACCTCAGTTGTCAGCTTTATTATTTGGTCCATATATTCTTTTTTTCTAACGACTATTTCCTTGGATTCGGAAATAATTCTTGACTGTTCTTTCAGCAGTTCCTTGATATTATTCTCGCACTCCACAATGGCTTCGGTTTTAACAATGTTTTTAAAAAGACCGTTCCACCTCTCGTCCAAAGTTAACAGAGATATGTCATTTTTAATTAAAACCTTCATATCCAACTGAGGTTCAGGCTTTTTTCTGTTAAAAAATTTCCACATGTGTCCTCCGCAATTCCAGCTAAACATTTTTCCCGGCTCTAATTGTATATCGGTAAGAATCAGATTATTTATAACGTATATGTTCAAAGAACGATTACTTTCTTTCAGCCCGAAACTTGTAAAGCATAATACTCGAAGGTATAATTAATTATCAGACTTAATTGCCTGGATAGTCAAGGCATAAATTATTCAAGCACGCTTTTGCGTATGAAGGAAAGGTAACTTATGAAACGTTTATTGCTTTATGCTCATGCCGGCAGCAGGAATCACGGCTGTGAAGCTATTGTAAGATCAACTTTGAAAATATTAAATCTCAATAACATAGATGTATCTCTGGCGACCTTCAGAGTGCAGGAGGATATAAACTTTCTGTCTCACGATTTGAAATTGAATTATGTCACATATAAGCGTTATGAAGGTTTACACCCCATAAGACTTATAGATGCAGGATTAAGAAAAGCAAAACTAAAGCAGGATTTTCTATTCTCATTTTCTCAAAAAGATATCACAGCCCAAATGGACAAGCAGACCTTATGCCTTTCTATTGGAGGAGATAACTACTGCTATGGTATACCCAGATGGATCTACTATACAAATAAAATTGCCGTCGGGAAAGGAAGCAAAACTGTCTTCTGGGGCTGCTCGGTAGACCCCGAGGTCATAAACGCAGAAATGCTGGAGGACTTAAAAAAATACAGCCTCATTATTGCCAGAGAAAGTATTACCCATCAGGCTTTTGTTGACAAAGGCCTCACCAACACAATACTTCTGCCCGATCCGGCCTTTACATTGGATGTGAAATCAGTACCACTGCCAGAGGGCTTTATCGACGGTAATACCATCGGAATAAATGTAAGCCCTCTTATAATGAAAAGTGAAACCAGCGGAGGAATTGTATTTAAAAGCTATACACGGCTTATTCAGCATATTATTGATACCACCGACAGCCAGATAGCTCTTATTCCCCATGTACTTTGGGAGCATGACAATGATATGGTTCCGCTGTCAAAACTTTACGAGTTGTTTAAAAATACCGGAAGAGTTATACTCCTTGGTGACAACTACAACTGTATGGAACTGAAAGGTTTTATTTCCCGGTGTAAGCTGTTTATTGGAGCACGTACGCACGCAACTATTGCTGCCTATTCCACAGGGGTTCCTACTCTGGTAATAGGCTATTCTGTGAAGGCTAGAGGTATTGCAAAAGACATCTTCGGTAGTGAGGATATGTACACCCTCCCCGTTCAAAAGCTTCAGGAGGAGGATCAATTAGTCAAGGCCTACGAAAACTTGAAGGAGTATGAGGAAGATATACGGAGGCATTTATCTGACTTTATGCCGGGCTACATTGAAAAATCCTATTTTGCCGGAGTTCCTGTCAGGAATTTGTTGTCAGAAGAATGAAAGGATAAACCCTGAATAAAACCATGAAGATAAATGAATTAAAATGGGGCGCTGCCCTGTCATATACAAATATTTTGCTTTCCAATTTAATAAATCTTGCTTTTACACCATTTCTGCTTACTACACTAGGTAAATCAGAATATGGACTTTATATGCTTATTGGTGCATTTGTTGGCTATATGGCTGTCCTGGATTTTGGTCTGGGTAATACCATTATTAGATATGTCGCAAAGTACAGAACGCAAAATGACAAAGAGGGCGAACAGGGCTTCCTGTCTCTTGCCTTCCTGATATACACAGTTTTAACCGTACTTGCAGTTGGAATTGGTCTATCCTTACTTCCTGCGCTGCCTTCCATTTTCGAGGAGTCACTAACCGCGACCGAGCTGGATACCGCCAGGAAAATGTTTGAGATCCTTATCATAAATATCGGCCTGACATTGTTTATGAATGCATTCACCTCAATAATGTCAGGCTATGAAAAATTTGTTTTCCCAAGAGCAATGGCAATCGTAAGGGTCATTGCCCGGCCGCTGGCAATTATAATCCTGCTACTAATGGGCTATAAGGCACTGGCCATAGTTGTAGTAGATACGGTATTAAACGTACTACTGCTGTTAATAAACATGTGGTTTGTGTTTTATAAGATGAAAGTAAAAATAAAATACCGTCATCATAACTGGCCTTTTGTTAAAGAAATTCTACTTTTTTCAGTTTACGTTTTTATTAGTATGATAGTTGACATGGTTTACTGGAAGCTTGGACAGCTAGTTGTAGGTATTTATTATGGGGCTGCATCGGTAGCTATATTCGGCCTTGGCATGTCCTTTCCGGGATATTATATCAATTTTTCAACAGCAATTTCCGGAGTATTCCTGCCAAAGGCTACACAGATGTGTGTTGATAATGCTTCCAGTAAGGAACTTGATAATCTTTTTATAAAAACAGGAAGAATCCAGTTTATTGTAATAGGCTTTATACTATCGGGCTTTATACTGCTAGGTAAGCCTTTTGTAATTCTATGGGCCGGACCCGATTATGTTCAGGTTTATCAGATTGCTCTTATTGCTATGATTCCGTTGACAATTCCATTGATTCAGAATGTAGGCATATCCATACTTCAGGCCAAAAATCTCCATGCCTTCAGATCTGTAATGTACCTCATTATATCAGTTTTTAATCTGGGAATAAGCATACTACTCACCAGAGAAATCGGTATAATTGGTGCTGTAATAGGCACCTCAATATCACTGATTATAGGAAATATCATAATTATCAACATTTATTATCGGAAAAAAATTGGACTGGATATAGCCAGATTCTTCAGAGAAGTATTCCACGGGCTTCTTCCTGCAATGGTCCTGAGTGTTCTGATAGGAGTGGTATTTCTATACATTCCTATAGGCGGCTGGACTGGATTAGTGCTGAAGGGTATTCTGTTCTCGGCTGTGTATGCTGCAGCAGTCTGGATCATAGGTATGAACTCGTATGAAAAAGGCTTATTCAAGGGACCTGTTATGGAAATACTGAATAAAGTACGAAATAAATAACCTGGGGGTAGTATATGGAAACAGTATTTGATAAAAAGGATAATTGTTATGGCTGCAGTTCCTGCGTACAGATATGTCCCACTAATGCCATAGACCTTATGGTTGATAAGGAAGGCTTTTCCTACCCTGAAATAAATCAAAATAAATGCACCGACTGCGGCCTGTGCAGAAAGGCCTGTCCCATTTTCAGCAGTGTTGAAGCTCCTTCCGAACCTTATCCTCATGTATATGCTATATGGAATAGAAACGAGGACATAAGGAAGTCAAGCACTTCGGGCGGAGTGTTTTCAGCACTGGCTGAAGAGGTACTCTCCCAGGGAGGGGTGGTTTTTGGTGCTGCCTTTAATGATAAAATTGAAGCTGTTCACAGGGGCGTAGAGTCAATGGACCAGCTTAGAAGTCTTCAAGGTTCGAAATATACTCAAAGTTCCATCGGTAACACCTATAAAGAAATCAGAATATTGCTGAAGGACGGAAGAAAGGTGCTATTTTCAGGTACTCCCTGTCAGGTAAGCGGCTTGTACTCTTTTCTTGGCAGAAACAACGAAAATTTGTATACCTGCGATTGTGTTTGTCACGGAGTCCCCTCCCCAGGTGTATTTGAGCTATATAAGGCACACTTGGAGAAATTAAACAATTCTGAAATACAAAGGTTTCAATTTCGTAACAAATCCTCTGGCTGGAAGAATTATAATGTAAGTGTAGGCTTCAAAAACGGCAAACAAGTCAGTACTAATTTTAAAGAGGATCCTTACATGAGGGGGTTTATCAGTAACATGTACTTAAGACCCTCCTGCCACAGCTGTAAATATTCAGCGGTACAAAGGCAGTCGGATATTACTCTCGCTGATTTCTGGGGCGTTGATAAGTTTAATCCCCAGCTTGATGATGATAAGGGAACCTCACTGATTTTGACCAATTCGCCCAAGGGTGCGGAGCTCCTGAAGAATTGCTGTGAAGAGCTTCTTATACACAAGGCTGACCTGCCTGCCGCTGTCAGAGAGAATCCCAGCCTTATAGGCCCTTCAAGCCCAGACAAGAGAAGGAGCGACTTTTTTAAAGAAATGGAGCATGCCGGTTTTCCTGCTCTTGCACACAAATTCTTAAAAGCACCGTCTAGGACTCAGCTGTTATGGAGCAGGTGTCTTCGGATTCCTAAAAAACTGGTTAAGCTGGTCTTAAGAAAAAACTGAATTAATCAGTGAAAATAAGTAATTTCTTATTTAGCCCTGCTTAAAATTCATATCAGCCTTGCATGAAATTGACATCTTCAAAATGAGGTGCTACACTAACCATAAAAATGCCTCTGAAGGATTCTATTACTATTATAAATTTGCGAGAACTTCGCGAGATAGGAGATTAAATGGACAGTTCACCGTTGATATCTGTAATTATACCAATGTATAATACCGGAAATTATATTGAACAGACAGTTAAAAGCGTATTGGCTCAAACCTATAGCAAGCTTGAAGTAGTTATAGTAGATGACGGAAGCACAGACAATGGTGCCGAACTTGTAGAGGTACTTAAAATGCATGACTCCAGGATCAGATACATTTATCAAAAAAACCAGGGTGTTTCAGCCGCCAGGAACAATGCCATTGCAAATTCCTCAGGTGAATATCTGGCCTTTCTGGACAGTGATGACCTGTGGAAGCCCAATAAACTCGAAAAGCAATTGAGAAAGATAGAAGCTACAGGTATGGAGGCCTGCTACTGCGGCTATCAGATGTTCTGCGGTGATGTAATGGGTAAAACCTTTCCCGAGCGTTACTTTGAAGGGAAGATTTTAACGGAAGTCATCAAGGATAAGGTATCCGTTTGGACTAGCACAGTTTTAATCAGGAAGTCGGTTGTAACGGATAATAATATGGCCTTCAGACCGGGCCTGAACTGGGGCGAGGACATGGAGTTTTTCTGCAAGCTTATATATCTTTGCAGCTTTTGCTGTGTCCGTGAGACTCTGGCGCTTTACAGGCAGAGACCCAACTCCCTTTCGGTTTCACCGGACAGAGCGCCCGAAATCGGACTGTGGAAGGATTTTATCAATTGGTTGAATACTGTACCAGAGCAGGCTAAGTATGATAAAAAAGAAATTATTCAGGCAGTGCAAACCTATAAGCTGCCTTCAATAGCCGTATTTTGTACATATCAGAAGCTTACTACGGGCGGGGCTATAGATCAGGACTTCCTTTTAAAGGTTCCTCCGCAGCTAGTTTACGATTATAAACCCAGCCTGTCAACAACAGGCGTAAAGCTGTCTATAAAGAAAATACTGATACTATATAAGTACGGATACAAAAGCTTGCTATGTTTATGATTTAATATTCTTATGATATAAAATCATTTGATACAAAATCATGAGAATTTTAAATAAGAATGACTAAACCTTTTAAAAATTAGTTATTCTAAAAATATATAACTAAGGAGAGTAGTAAGAATGAAAATTATTAATGAAAAGGGAAAATTATTCGGACTGATTAACATTGTTGATCTAAGTATTATTATTTTAGTAATTCTGATTGGTGCTGTAGTAGTATTAACAACCGCTGGAAAAGATGTTGGCCCTATAACAAGTGAAGAAAGTCTTCAGGAAATTACCGTTACCTTTAGAAGTGCTGTGCGTAGCGATGAACAGTTGAAGGCTTTAAAAGAGAAAGATCAGCTTATTTCACTTCTTAAGCCGGTAGATGCCTATATCAAAACTGTGGAGTTCAAACCTCTTGAGGTTCAAATTAATACAGCAGATGGAAAAGCAGTGTACTCTGTTGATCCTAAAAGAAAAGAGCTTGTTGCAACGTTTACTATGAAAACAAGCAAAGGTAGTGGAATAATCAAGCTTGAATCTCAGGAAATTGCAGTTGGCAAGCAATTTACCCTTAAAACCCGCACCTTTGAATCACTAGGGACTATAGAAGCTATTGAATTTAAATAAGGAGGCTATATTGTGTGGAAATATGTCTCGAACAGCCTATTATACAGATTCCTTATATTCGTAAGCGAATTGATTGGCAATGCATATAAAAATAGTTTTTTAAGCAAGTGTATATCAACACTGTCTAAGTGGAATCAGCACAGTGTTCTTCACAGAACCAAACAAAACTATATTGAAGCAACACCGAAATACTCCTTTTCAATTACATATAGGTTATTGGCCTTTTTAGGTAAAAAGCTTGATAAGCTGGCAGGCTTCATTAATTTTATATATACAAAAGCCTATAAAGACAGCATTTTAGGCAAGTCCTTTACAGGATTTTTACAGTTTGGAAAAAAATATGTGGGCAAATGGGATAAGCTGGTTTACTTTATTATACTTGCTGTTATTCTCAGCCTGTCGACGCTTGTACTTCCCAAGCTTGCTGTTGCAGGTATCATTGGTGTTTTGGGTACTATTTTTGTACTCAGAAATTTTGAAAGAGCTGCTTATCTGGTAGCAATCTATCCTGTACTTTATTATATCGCTGTTAACTCAAATAACAGTACGCTGATATCCGGCTGGGATGAACTCCTTATAATTTTTTGTATTGGTGTTTGGTTCTTCAGATGGGTGGTTGACAGAAAGGATTTTAACTTTGCCTGGACTCCTGTGGATTTTTCGCTAATCATATTTTTTGTTGTATGTATAGCTTTATTCATAATATACTCTCTCGGTACATTCGGCTCTAATATCCTCGGCTTTGACGGTTTAAGAGCGGTCATAGAGTATATGTTCTTCTTCTTTATAGTAGTTAAACTATTAAGATCCGACGACGGAGCCAAAAACGTTGTTAAGCTTATGATTGCCACATGTGTGATAATGTCGCTGCATGGGATTTATCAGTATATTGTCAAGGTTGATACTCCTGCTTACTGGACCGATAAGGTGGAAGTCTCCTCCGGTCCGAGAGTTTTTTCCTTCGTGGGAAGTCCAAACGTACTGGGGTGTCTTCTGGCAATGGTTATACCACTGGCCATATCACTGATATTCTCAGAGAAAGAAGTTGTTAAAAAGCTTTTATATACATTTGCCACCGGCTTAATGGGTATCTGTATACTGCTTACAGGTTCACGCTCCTCATGGATTGCACTGGGCTGCGCCTTGATCATTTACGCAATCCTGAGCAAGAAATATTATTTGATAATAGCTTTATTCGTAGTAGCACTTCTGGCATACACCATGGTCTCGTCAGTACGGTTAAGAATAGACTATA
>JAEYNI010000215.1 GCA_023412635.1 Bacillota bacterium | reverse complement strand
CACGATATAAAGATATACTTGACTATGAAATTGATATTCCTGAAGAACTTTACGGATATCAGATTTTGAAGCTGACTATGCAGCCACTTATTGAGAATTCTTTATATCATGGAATTAAAATGTTAAGGGCAAAAGGCAAAATAACAGTAACAGGTGAAATGAAAGACCAGATCATTTGCTTCCACGTGATCGACAATGGGATTGGAATGGATGAACAGGAATTAAGTGCTTTAAGAGAGGAAATTGAAATGCCGGGAAGCGAACAAAGCTCAGGTTTCGGGCTGGCAAATGTTAATAAACGAATTAAATTGAATTATGGCAATATGTATGGGCTTGATATACAAAGTAAAAAAGGGGAAGGCACAGACATCACAATTAAGATTCCTGCAAGACAGGCGGAGAATGAACGAATTGAGGTAGTATATGAATAGAAATATTAAAATCATGCTGTGGATTTTCTGTATTGTCTTAATAGTACTTGCCAGCTGCAGCCTAAGGCCGTGGAAAAATCTTCAGAATAATAATACTGATAATACAACAAATATTGATTCCGATCTGACTATTGTGGGCTTTTCTCAGCTTGGTTCTGAATCGGACTGGCGTTCAGCAAATTCAAAATCCATCCAGAATGCTCTTGTTAAAAAGAATGGATTTTCGTTAATCTTTTCTAATGGTAGACAGAGTCAGGAAAATCAGATAAAGGCTGTAAGGAGTTTTATTTTTCAGGAGGTTGATTATATTGTAATTGCTCCAGTGACCGAAACCGGGTGGGACACAGTATTAGAGGAAGCAAGGCAGGCTGGTATTCCGGTCATTATTGTGGATCGTATGATTGAAACAAAAGATGAAAGTCTTTATGTGGCATGCGTGGGCACTGATAAGTATTTAGAAGGTATGAAGGCAGGACGGTGGCTGGAAAATTATCTGGAGGAGCAAAAAAAGGATACCATAAATATTGTTGTTCTTGAGGGTACTCAAGATTCGACTGCTCAGATAGGTCGTTCCAATGGATTTATGGATGTAGCCAAACTACACAGTAATTGGAATATTCTCGCCCATGAAAATGGTGATTTTACCAAAGCAAAGGGCAAGGAAGTAATGAATAAGTTTTTACAGAGATTTGATGATATTGATGTATTAGTTTCACAGAATGATGATATGACATTTGGTGCAATAGAGGCAATACAGGAGGCCGGATTAACCTGCGGAATAAACGGGGATATAACCGTCATTTCCTTTGACGCCGTTTCTGAAGCATTTGATAAGATGGAAGCAGGTCTTATAAATGTTGATATTGAGTGTAATCCTTTGCAAGGCCCGATAATAGCAGAGATAATCGAACGCCTGGAAAAGGGGGAAAAGGTTGATAAAATATCATATGTGGATGGAAAGGTCTTTGAAGCAGAAACTGCAAGTTCAGACCGTGTCGGACGGAGTTATTAGATTTCATACCTGAACGTAAAAAAATATACAAAATTCATAGAAATCTTAACCAAAAAATATCGGAAATTAAAGCACAGTAAAAATTACTACAATTACTGGAATAATTTCCGTATTTTTATGCGTATAAGTTTAATATACTGTGCGTAAAAAGAGGACTCAATATTTTGAGTTAAAAAATGATTGGGAGGAAATATCCATGAAGAAATTAATTTCTTTAGTTCTGGCCTTGGCGCTGGTATTCGCACTTGCAGCATGCGGTAGTAAATCTGCTGACAGCGGAAATGACAAATCAGGCAAGAAAGTTACTGTAGGTGTTGTGCAGACAAATGCCAACGAGTCAGACTGGCGTACAGCCAATACAAAATCCATCAACGAGGCTTTTGCAGCAGCAGGTTTTGAGACAAAGATGGTTTTTGGTGAAGGCGACCATGCAAAACAGATTTCTCAGGCACAGCAGCTCATCCAGGAAGAGGTTGACTACCTTGTAGTCTTAGGAATTCAGAAAGCTGGCTGGGAAGATGTAGCAAAATCCGCTAAGGATGCAGGGATACCATTTATAATGGCAGACCGTCAACTTGACCTACCAGAGGAGCTTTACACTGCGATGGTATGCTCAGACTTCGAAGCAGAAGGACAGAAGGCTGTTGAATGGATTAAGAAGCAAGCACTTCCTGAAAACAACATTGTTGTGCTTGGTGGCGACACAGGTGCTACCGCTCAGCTCGGACGCTCCAAGGCTATTGAAGACGGTGCAAAGGCAAATGGCTGGAATATTGTATTCAACCAAAATATGAAGGGTTGGGACGAAGCTCTTGCAAAGCAGGCTGTTACTGAACTTATTGCTAAAGGAACTAAATTCAATATTATTTATGCTGAAAATGATAACATGGCTCGTGGTGCTTGTGCCGCTATGGATGCTGCCGGAATTAAATATGGCAAGACCGGCGATGTAAAGGTTATTGCTTTTGATGCAAATCAGTGGGCACTTAAGCTGGTTCTTGAAGGAAAATTCAACCTGGACGTAGAGTGTAATCCTCTCCATGGCCCTCGTATAGTAGAGCTCATTAATAAGCTTGAAGCTGGCGAAGCAGTTGAAAAGAATGCTCTTGTTAAAGAGGAAGTGTTTGACTGTAATACAATAACACAAGAAATCGTTGATGCACGTAAATATTAATACATAATAGTTTCTGTTGACTTTATGAACAAGGCAAAGATGTTGATTGAAATGCGCGGCACCGAGTATGCGGATATTGTTTGCAGATCTTGGCACTGCGCATTTCTCAAAATCAATTACTATTTGCTGAAAGGCGAAGGTTCCAACCGTAATTGGCTTTATATAACAGAAGTGACAGGATAATATCCGATATCTATCTGAACGGAGGATTGAGTATTATTACTATGCAGAACACCGTACTAACAATGCAAAATATATTTAAAAGCTTTCCCGGTGTACGGGCATTACAAAATGTGGATTTTACATTATGTGAAGGAGAGATTCATGCTCTGATGGGCGAAAATGGTGCCGGAAAGTCTACCTTAATAAAAGTTTTGACGGGAGTATACACTAAGGATGCCGGTGAAATATTTATTAAAGGAATCAATAAGCCAGTTAATATCAAATCGCCTCAAGAAGCCCAAAAGCTCGGTATAAGCACTGTGTATCAGGAAATCACCTTGTGCCCCAACCTGACAGTTGCCGAAAATCTATTTATTGGTAGAACCAATGATTTTTTTGTTAATTGGAAGGAGAACAACACCAGGGCTGAAAGCATTCTCAACAATCTCGGGATACCTGCAAAACCAACCCAGCAATTGTCCAACTGCTCTATTGCGGTTCAGCAAATGGTAGCCATTGCACGTGCTGTTGATATGGAATGCAAGGTTTTGATACTTGACGAGCCTACATCGTCTTTGGATGAACATGAGGTCGATAAGCTGTTTACACTGATGCGTGAGCTAAAGAGCAGAGGGGTAGGCATAATATTTGTCACCCATTTCCTAGATCAAGTCTATGCGTTATGCGATAAAATTACTGTTTTGCGCAATGGCGAACTGGTTGGAGAATATCAAATTAAAGACCTGCCCAGGGTAGAACTAGTTGCCAAAATGATGGGCAAGGAGCTTGGTGATTTGGCTGACCTACATAAGGTCGCTAAATCGAGTAACGATGACGCTAAAGAAGCAATAGTTGAAACAGAAGGACTTTCAAGTACTTCCGGAATAAAGCCCTTTGATTTCACTACATACAAGGGCGAAGTAACGGGTTTTGCCGGGCTTCTCGGCTCTGGCCGAAGTGAGTGTGTGCGTGCTATTTTCGGAGCAGACAAGGTCATAAAGGGCAAGTTAAGAATCAAAGGTGAGAATATGAACATTACCTCACCATTAAAAGCCATGAAGAAGGGAATCGGATATCTTTCCGAGGATCGTAAGCGAGACGGGATAATTGGTGACTTGTCAGTCCGCGATAATATCATAATCGCACTGCAGGTTATGAGAGGCTTCTTCAAGCCGTTTACTAAAGTACAGGCTCAGGCCTTTGCGGAGGAGTATATCAGCTTGCTCGGAATTAAAACCGCATCGGCAGATACTCCTATCAACTCTTTGTCCGGAGGAAATCAGCAAAAGGTAATACTTGCGCGCTGGCTGCTTACTCATCCCGATTATCTTATTCTTGATGAGCCAACTCGAGGAATTGATATCGGCACGAAGGTAGAAATTCAAAAACTGGTGCTAAAGCTTGCTTCAGAGGGTATGAGTATTACATTTATTTCATCGGAGATTGAGGAGATGCTGCGTACCTGTTCCAGACTGATTGTTATGCGTGACCTGTATGTAGTTGGAGAGTTAAAGGGTGATGAAATGACACAGGATAAAATAATGTATACAATAGCGGGGGGTGTAAGTCAGAATGACCAGAATCAGTAACAAACCCGATACCAACCGTTCAACATCGGTTCATAAAGCATTACTCATGCACAAATTATTTATACCAATTACGTTTCTTGCATTTCTTTTCATAATCAATCTTTTCATCAATCCAGGTTTTCTGAGTGTCAGCTTGGGTAGAGACAGTATCGGTAATCCTGTATTGATAGGGAATTTGATAAATATCCTGAACGACGCGACTGAGCTTGTTATTCTTGTTATCGGAATGACACTCGTTACAGCATCTTCAAGAGGTCAGGACATAAGCGTAGGCGCGACATTAGCTATAGTCGGCGGAGTGGTTATGCGGGTTCTTTGCGGAAACGAAACCCAACCAACAGAATTGCACGCGCCCATCATTGTTGCACTTTTGCTGGGTTGTCTTGCCGGTATGGCTTGCGGAGCTTTTAATGGTATACTCGTTTCAAAATTTAACATACAGCCTATGGTAGCAACACTTATCCTCTTTACTGCAGGTCGATCAATAGGCTCTATGGTTATGGGTGGGCTTAAGCCCAAAGCTGTATCGACTTTTGGATATTATGGCAACTTTTTGCCGGGACTTCCAATTCCCACGCCGATTCTAATTACGATTGCTGTTGTGGTGGTAACCTTCTTTGTGTTGAAAAAAACGAACCTTGGTCTGTACACACGGGCTGTAGGTATCAATGATAAATCCTCAAGCCTGAACGGTCTCAACCCTGCGCTGATCAAGTTTTTGACATATGTTATTTTGGGTCTTTGTGTCGGTATCGCCGGTTTCGTTCAGTCAAGCAGGGTGCAAACAGTAAATCCGTACACAATAGTGCCTAGCATTGAAATGGATGTTATTTTGGCAGTCGCTCTTGGCGGCAATTCACTGGGCGGCGGCAAATTCAATATGACAGGCTCCATTATCGGAGCGTATACCATCCAGACACTGACCTCCATGTTGACCACGCTAAACGTCAACACAAATGCCGTTCCAGTTTTTAAGGCCATTATAATTATTATACTTGTAGTCATTCAAACACCAATTGTTAAAAGTTTCTTTAGTAAAAAAGTGACATTTTCCAGAGTGACTGCAGTCGATGTAAAGGAGCGTGGTTAGCATTTTATTCTCGAATAAAACTCAAGGTACCGACAATATCACAGTTATTCAGAAGAAGCTGAAACGAAAGGAGCCGCTGACTGATACAACTTTCTTGCTGACGATTACTATTTCATTGTTTATAGCAATCTATGTATTATCTATTGCCTTCCTTGGCAATAAAGGCTTCAGCAAGGTCCAGATGTTCTTTAACCTCTTCAACGAAAACGCCGCCCTGATCGTAATTGCCTGCGGACTTTCCATTGTAATGATAACGGGCAGTATTGATATTTCGGTAGGAGGAACAACCGCACTTATTTGTACGGCCTGTATAGTTTGCCTTAACAATTATGGCTTCAACTTTTATACATCACTGATTCTGGCCTTGGCTATCGGTCTCACCTTTGGTGCGGTTCAAGGGTTCTTGGTGGCGTATCTGGATATGCAGCCCTTTATAGTTACCCTGGCAGGAATGTTCTTGAGCCGAGGATTAGTTGCTCTGATAGAAGTCAATCAGATACAGGTTGATAACCCGGGATTTGAGAAGTTGTCAGGGGCGCGGATACAGATTCCTTTTATAGGAGATTACAATAAGAAGGGCATTTTTATTCAATCAAATCTTGAATACGGTGTTATTGTAGCGCTTATTATCGTATGTCTGATGTTCTTTTTACTCAAGAAGACAAAACTAGGGCGCAGCTTTTACGCAGTTGGAGGGAATGCGCAAAGTGCCCTTATGCTTGGCATAAACGTAAAGAGAACCAGGTTTTATGCTCATTTGCTTTGCGGCTTGCTTGCAGGTATCGGAGGGTTTCTATACCTTTTCCATACGCGTTCGGGTTCGGTTCAACAGGCAACCGGTCTTGAAATGGACGCTATAGCTTCCTCCATTATTGGTGGCACACTGCTTACAGGCGGCGTAGGTAATATCTTTGGTACTCTGTTCGGCGTATTAACAAGCGGAATTGCATTACTGGTGGTTACCGCAATAGGTAGCCAGGATCCGTGGTGGCCGCAAATCACACGTGCAGCGATGCTCTGCTTCTTTATTATACTTCAGAGTGTCATTTGTTCGCGAAAGAAGAACAAGATATAAATTGATAAAAAGATGATTACCACATTTTATTTGGAAGGAAATAAGCGGTGAATGTCGAATAACAATACTAAGGGATGTTAACCTATAAAAGCTATACAAAAAGCTAAAATACACAGCTTAGAGGAGAAA
>JAEYNI010000210.1 GCA_023412635.1 Bacillota bacterium | reverse complement strand
CCTCAAACCTGCCTTTATCCAATATGTATACTTTAAAGTTTTCAGAATTTTCGTTAAAGGCGGCAGGATTTATAATGAGCATTGCCTGAGTAAAAAATTTGCTCAGCATTAATTTGCTTAATGGTGAAATTTCTCTTAAGGTGGTAAGAAAGCTGTCCAGTAATAATCTCCATTCCTCGCTTTGGTTCTTCTGGGTTGCGGCCATCAGCTTATTGATTATATCATTAGCTCTTATTACAATGGGGCGTGCAAAGTCCAGATTCATATAATTTTTCTCTTTTACTTCATTATAAAACAAAATATCCCCATATTGTGCAAGGAATCTAAAGCTGTAGGCTTCCCTTGCCTGAGAATATGAGGCAGCGGCCTCCGAAAAACCACTAACTACTTCTCCCACTGATATAATAGAGTCTATATTCAACTCAGCTTTAAGATAAGCCGCCAGCTCATGTAATTTATCACTCAGTTCTTCTTGGGTATCAGGTGCTTCCAAGCATAAAACAGCCTCCTTATAGGGCTTTGTCAATGAAAAGGCAATTCCTCTTTCCTTCATTATTGCTTCAAAGCGATCTGTAATAAGCCTGCTGCTGATAGATGGATCACTGTTCATTGTTAGTACAGTAATGACTATTTTTGCTTTAGGATCGGATAATCTAATAGGAAAACCCTCTTGAGCAAACTCCAATTCATTTCCCTCAAGTATTTTAAGCAGGAGGCTATTCTTATTTTCAGAGAAATACTCCATCAATTTGCTTTTCAGCGTAACTCTTTCGCTTTCAATACTCCTTTCACTGTCAAGTGCTGATATAGCACGTAATAACACCTCTTGTATGCTATTCTTATCAACAGGCTTTAAAACATAGTCAAAGGCACGAAATTCGAAGGTTTGTTTTGAGTATTCAAAATCATTATATCCGCTTAAAATAATTATTTTTGCATTGGGAAGAAAGCTGCGGATTTTCTTGGACATTTTAAGTCCATCCATTTTAGGCATCCTAATGTCAGTGAGAATTATATCAGGATGGGTCTGTTCCGATAGGGTCAGGCCTTCAATACCATTGCATGCGCAGCCTACCACTTCGATCCCCAGACTGCTCCAATCAAGAAAATCCCTTAGCCCTTCTCTTTCCCATTTTTCATCTTCTACAATTAATAATCGGTACATAAAACCGCTCCTATAAGTCAATTACTACCAGTTGAAAGTGGGTAGTCCAGTTTTGAGGCTTAAGCCTTTTTGATGAAAATTTACTATCTGTAACGACCTTAGAAAAAAATTATTATGGTTAATGAAATGTGTGTAATATACCAACATAAATGGTCTACAAAACAACTACCACTTATAAAGCACTGCTTACAATGGCGCCCTTTTGAGAATTAACCCTGCAAAAGGCAGAGCCATAACTACTACATAAGAATTAGTAAATGAAAATCGACTTAAGCTGTCTTTATAACATATTAAGCCGATTTCATCTCATGAAATATTAGGAGTAACAAATCTACTCCTATTTGATATTATGTTTTGATTATAACATCCCGAACTTGTATCTACAAGATAAAACTCCTTATATTTATGTTATCTATTTATGTTATCTATTTTTGTTATTATATCTTAATCAAGAACAAATGGCTGCTCTTATAGAATTGACATGGCCCATAATCAATGGTTTCTCCTAACCGACATCACTGATGTAATTCTCACAAATTTGCTGTGTAATGTTATTCACAAGAGACTATCCTACAATCCGATGAATAAATGTAACTTTTTCAGGCATCCCCGGATATTCCCCTTCCCGCGGGTGGACTGTGAGCTTGCCTTCACGGTCCGACCAGGCTAATTCCGTTGTAGTAAATTTACCTTCTTCATAACCATATCCATTCCGTTCATCCTGGTAAAGTGTAAAGCTTCCGTCGTCTCCCGGGTATACAACCAGTTTAAACCAATCGTCCCTCATTTGTCCGGTATGCTGTATCTCATCAGACATAGGCAGAATTGAACCAGCTTTGACGAATATGGGAATTATGTCGATGGGAGCCTGAACTTCAATGGTCTGCCCTCCCTTGAAACGCTTTTCACTCCAGAAATCATACCAGTCACTACCTTCGGGCAGGTACACTTTCCTTGTCTTTGCAGCTCCTTCAATAGGCTTGCTGTTTACTTCATAGTACATGGGGTCAGTGACCGGACATATCATCAGGCTGGGACCAAACATAAACTGGTCGTCAATATCATAAACTCTTTCATCCTGTATAAAATCAAAAGCAAGCACTCTGAAAATTGTGCTGTGTTTTTGGGAAACCATACCTGCAAGTGAATAAATATATGGCATGAGCTGATACCTTAAGTGCGTTATCTTCTCTATGGCGTCGTAAAAGATTTCGCCCTTTTTACCATAATTCCATATCTCCCTCCGGCAGTCGGTACCGTGGGCCCTGAATACCGGCAGGAAAGCCCCCAGCTGGTACCATCTTGTATAAAGCTCTCTATAGCCTAAGTCGCTGCAGCCGCCTTCATAATCTCCGTCCCAGAACCACATGTGCCCCTGCTTAACAAAAAATGCTCCTATATCCAAGGTCCAATACGGCAAACCTGATGCACAGAAATTCAGCCCTGCAGCAATTTGATTTTTAAGGGTTGACCATTTTGCACAGATATCACCTGACCACAGGATAGTTCCGTACTTTTGTATACCCGTATAGCCGCTTCTTGTCAGATTGACAACCCTTTTCTGCCCATCAGTGTCCCTCTGCCCCTCATATATTGCCCGGGCATGCATAAATGGGTACGCATTCGTATATGCCTCATCCATATAGGTTCTGCAGGTATTGTGAAATGCAGCCATATTCTGATCCGGTTCAGGTTTCACAGGATTGTTCCACTCAGGAGTAAAGGGTTCGCTGGAGTCACACCACCAGGCATCCAATCCCTTTGAAAATAGACCCTCCCAGACTTGCTTCCAATACAGTTTTCTTGCATCTTCACTAAAAGCATTATATATTTCGGAATGCTGTAACAAGCCATTGTTGGCTTTCATTTCCTTGTGGTTTTCAGATTGCTCCACCATATTGGGCCAAATTGATATCATGAGGTGGGCACCCAACTGGTGAAGTTGGTCGGTCATACTGTGGGCATCGGGGAAACGGCTTGTATCCAAGGTTTTCTGTCCCCACATACCTTCCTCCCAGGACTGCCAGTCAAGGATAATACCGTCCAACGGAACCCCAAGCTCACGATAACGCTTAACAGTGTCAATTAACTCCTGTTGGGTTTCATATCTCTCCTGGGATTGCATAAACCCAAAGGCCCAGAGCGGAAGCATGGTAGCCCGCCCCGTCAGTTGACGGTAGCCTCCAATAATTTGGTCAAAGCTTTCTCCCTGGATAAAATAGTAATCCAGTTCTTCCGATGCTTCACTATACAGGTATGAACCAAACGCATTGTCGCTGAATATAACCGGAGCATATGTATCCAGTAGTATTCCGTAACCGTTGGTAGACATGAGAAACGGCATGGCTATTTTCATGTTGGCCTGATGAATATACTGGCGGGTTCCCCTCAGGTTCAGATAGCCTTCTTCATTCTGGCCCATGCCGTACAGGGCTTCACCTTTGTCCCATTCAAAACTAAGCCTTGTATGGTACAGCTGACGGTCATATTTTTTCTTGGAATCCAGAACCACTTCCTTAACACCATCTGGAGTTTCAATTTTTTCTACAACTGCCGTGTCATCCAATATGGTTTTATAGGAATCAAAAGGGACCAGCTCCTTACCGTTTCTCTCAGGCTCGCCAGTCAGGCGTCTGCCATTTCCATCGAAGTAAGTCATACGGCTGTCGGATTTCCGAATCAAGAGCCTCAGCTCTCGTGTTTCAACCTCTATTGTTTGTTCGTCCTCTCTGAACTCCCAGCCTTCAAATGTCTTCTGTGGTTCTATACCAAGCCCTCGTATAGTCGAAAATCTGTCAGCCAGTGTATAAACTATACGAATTATATTGTCATTGACAGGCTCAACCTTTATCAAGCCATGTTCAGTATTGAGAACAAGAGCACCTTCACTTCTCTGAACTCGGGTGACTTTTGCCTGTTTGGGTTTGATTACTTCCAACATATGATTTCCTCCTTGTTTGACGCAATAATATTTGTATGATATTATCATTCTAATTGGTAAAATATAATTAAAATACTACTAATTCAACTATTTATCTGTCTTATTTGAACATTTATTATATGTTTGGGTGATCTCAATGGAACTAACTAATGCTGGCAATTTTGAACATACTAATTTTGAAGATATTGCATTTCCATTCAATTGCTTTTATATGCAAAACTCCAATACCCTTCCCCACTGGCATAATCACTTTGAAGCGGTAATATCGCAAAAAGGCAGCTGTATGGTATATATCAACGGCTCAAGCTTTGTGGTCTCCGAAAATCAACTGATAATCATCCCCCCCGGAAGCCTTCACAGCATTTTCCCCCAGGGTTCCTGTAGCTATTGCGCTGTTCTTGCCGGAGAAAGTTTATTTGAAGGTCTTGGTGCAGATCCTCATGTTTCAGAGGTATTGATTCCATTTATGTCAATAGGACTGTATCCGCCGGTTCACCTTTCTGAAAAGGACATGGCTTATAATAAGTGTCTGTCACTTGTACATGAACTGCAAAAGGAAAATGCTCAGAAAAGAATGGGTTACAGGGCCAGAATTAAAAGTCAAATGATAGTACTTTTTTCGGTACTCTACGAAAGCCTGTCACCTGTGTATTTTGCAGGCAATAAGCAGTCTGATTCAACACACCTGATTAAGTACTCGCTGGACTATTTGCGTCTTCATTACAATGAGCGGATCACTGTTAACGACATGAGCATGTATTGCCACTTGAGTATTCAGCATTTCAGCAGGCTTTTCAAGGCCTACACCGGAAAAACCTTCGTTGAATACCTTACCCTGTTCCGCCTGGAAAAAGCCAAAAAAATTCTTGCCGGCACCGATATCCCAATTACCCAGATTCCCGATCTTGTGGGATTCTGCAATAGTAACTATTTTTGTCGGCTCTATAAAAAACATTACGGCCACCCTCCTTCCAGGGATAGAATTAAACCCGTGGAAGGAGAATAGCCGTATTACCAAAGTCAATTACTATCACCTTTCAGCCGATAGTAATTGATTTTAATCAGCGGTAATGCTTCTTGATTCCCGTTCAGCTGCAACCTCTTCGGGTGACTTGACCCTTTGTCTAACTGCACCTCGGTAGCCTTCATTTGTTGGGATAAGGTTTCCCTTGGCAAAGTTCTCTCTGGCGGCTTTAATACCTTCAACATACTGCGGAAGCCACTGTTCCTGAGCTATGAGCATTTCATCAATCATCTGCCATACTTCAGGAGGATTGCAAACAGCGCCGGTAAGGGGGTCCATCAAAGCTGCCTGTTTCAACAGCTTTACGTCCCCTGACACTGCCGCCTCCACTGCAAGCCGCTGTACCCATATGGATTGTGAACAAACAGCTGCACAGCCCAGAGGCAAATCTCCCACCTTTGGAACAGATATTCCGCTGCCATCCACATAGCAGGGGACTTCAACCACCGACTCATAGGGAAGGTTTGTAATACAGCCTTCATTCATAACATTAAAATGACCTCTATACCTTCTTCCTGTTTCCAAAGACTCTATTATGTAAGAACAGTGTTCTTTGCCCCTGGATGAACCGTCATACTTCTTGGGGGGCTCGGCAAGTATCTTGGGGTAATCTGTATCAAACCAGTTGCGTTCTTCCCTTGTTAGTCTCAAGTATCCTCCGGT
>JAEYNI010000017.1 GCA_023412635.1 Bacillota bacterium | reverse complement strand
CAGGAAGACTTTTTCGATTGCGCGCCACCGAAGGAGCCATACCATAAAAACGAGTAAAGGCACGTGAAAAGCTTTCGTGCGAATCATATCCGTGTTTAAGTGCAATATCAATAATTTTATGATCCGTTGTCAGCAATTCCGAACCGGCAAGAGTAAGTCTTCTATTTCTGATGTACTCGCCCAATGTACAGTTACAAACAAGGGAAAAAACTCTCTGAAAATGATAACTGGACATACAGGCCTGCTTTGCTATCAAGTGATATTCAAGGTTATCAAAAATATTATCCTCGATATAATCTATTGCTTTTTGGATACTCGTTATAAAATCCATTTTTCGCCTCCTATTTGTTTAGAGTATATCGCTGAATAAAATAGTATTCTTGATATTTTATGCTTATATCTGTTAACCAAGTAAATTTGACGTCCATTTTTTGCGTACAGGAATTTATATATTTTCTATTCTTTGAATGTGTTAATATAACTTGGGTTGAGCAAGGACAGAGTAATTAGAGCTGGCACTTAGCAGCATTGCGAAGAAAATTTCTTGCTGAGGCTTGATAATTTTCGATAACCCTGTCGCACCAGATGTCGAATTCTGCGTCCTCCTTCTGAAGTTCAGGATGTGAAAGTACCTTGTCAAGAATAATTCTGATACCCTGATCAAAACGAACTGTTGCATTAAAGCCCGGAACCAGCCTTTTTAGCTTTGAATTATCAAATACAACGGTATTGGCTTTGTCCCCAATCAAAGAACCGGTAAAATCATAATTACTACATGCAGCCAGGTAATCCGACGGTATATGCACCGCATTCAGTTTGACACCGAGAGCAGCAGCAATTATTTCATATATCTGATTCCAGGTCAGACTCTCATCGGAAGTTATGTTTACTGCTTCACCTATAGCGTGTATATTACCCATAAGTCCAATGAAACCCTTTGCAAAATCGCTGTTATGAGTGAGAGTCCATAGAGAAGTACCGTCACCGTGAATTATTACAGGCTTGTTTTCCAGCATGCGCTTGGCGACCTGCCAACTGCCGTTACTACCATGTACCCCGAGAGGTATGCTCCTGTCATCGTAAGTATGACTTGGTCGAACAATGGTTACAGGAAACCTATTCTTTCTGTATTCTGCAATAAGTAGCTCCTCACAGGCAATTTTATTTCTGGAGTATTCCCAATAAGGGTTAGCAAGGGGAGTGGACTCAGTTATTCTATAATCGGAAAGGGGCTTCTGATAAGCTGAGGCTGAACTTATAAATATGTACTGTTTAGTTCTGCCTGAAAACAATCTTATATCACGTTCCACCTGGGAAGGTACGAAAGCTATAAAATCAGCTACAACATCGAAATCAAGATTATTAATCAGAGCTTCAACCTTTTCTTCATCATTTATGTCCATTTTGATGAGCTTTACACCTTCAGGGGCTCTGTCACTGTTATTTCCCCGGTTTAATAAATATAATTCCCAACCCTGCCTTACCAATGAATTTGAGATAGCTGTGCTGATTATTCCTGTTCCGCCTATAAACAAAGCCTTCATAAAGTGAAATCCTCCCGAATTAAAATTTTAATGTTAATGATTTGAAGAAGTATTAAAGATATTATATAACTGTTTAATGAATTATTGTAGTCGAAAAAAGGCTTGTATTATATGGATAATATGGTATAATATATATAATAAAGTACTGATTTATTTAACATTTCCGAAATATCCCGTCTGGTTCAGTTTTGGACAATCATTTTACATCTTTTTCTTCATTAACAGCTTACTTTTTGCTTTCAGGTTGGTATAATATTAAAGAACTACTTGTTAGGAAGGATGACTTTATAATGAAAGCTGAAATTCTTGCTGTTGGAACCGAACTGCTCATGGGGCAGATTGTAAATACAAATGCACAGTACTTGTCTTCAAAACTCCCTGATGTTGGTGTCAGTGTTTATTATCATAGTGTTGTAGGAGATAATCCTGAAAGACTGAAGGAAAGTCTTGAACTGGCTCTTAAAAGATGTGATGTTGTAATAACAACAGGAGGTCTTGGCCCTACTCAGGATGATTTGACAAAGGAAACAATTTCACAAATCTGCCGAAGAAAACTGGTGCTTCATAATGAGAGTCTTGAGGACATTAAAGCCTTTTTCAAAAAATTAGGCAGGGAAATGACACAAAACAATGAGAAACAGGCGTATATGCCCGAGAATTCCATAATTCTTAAGAATAACAACGGAACAGCTCCCGGCTGTATTATTGAATTGCACGAGAAAGTAATTATCATGCTTCCGGGGCCTCCTTCAGAAATGAAGCCCATGTTCAATGACTTTGTATTTCCCTATTTCAAGAAAAAGTGCAGTTATACCATTGAGTCAAAGTTTTTACGAGTTTTTGGTATTGGTGAATCAGCCATGGAAACAAAAATACTGGATTTGATTGACCGCCAAACCAATCCGACAATTGCTACCTATGCAAAAGAGGGAGAAGTAACCATAAGAGTTTCGGCAAAGGTGGAACAAGGACAGGAAGCAGAAGAACTTCTGAATCCTGTTATTGAGGAAATCCGAAAAAGAACCGGGCACTGTCTATATTCCGAGGAGGATAAGACCCTTGCTCAGGTGGCAGCTGAACTTCTTCTGAATAACAATCTTACCCTGTCTACGGCAGAATCCTGTACTGGAGGACTGGTTTCACAGACTCTGACTAATATTCCGGGAATTTCAAAGGTTTTTATGGGTGGAGCCGTAACGTATTCCAATGAGTCAAAAGAAGAATACCTTGGCGTTAAGAAGGAAACCTTGCTTAACTATGGAGCTGTAAGTCGTGAAACTGCTTTTGAAATGGCTGAAGGTATCAGAAGAAGATTAAAGACAGACATTGGGGTATCTATTACAGGTATAGCCGGTCCCGGCGGGGGGACACCTGAAAAGCCGGTTGGTCTGGTATACATTGGTCTGTCCTCTGAACAGGGTACAATAACAAAGGAACTGAGACTGCTGGGAAACAGGAGCAAAATTAGAAACATTACAGCTCTGTATGTTTTTGATATGATCAGAAGGTATATTTTGAAGTTCGAAATAGATACCGGCAGTAAAGTATAATTTACGAAAGAAAAAAATCAGCAGCCGCAACTGCGGCTCATGGAGGCTATTAATTGAGCTCAAACAATAAAAAGATAACAGGCGCCGCCATTATAGTCATGTCATCATTGGTTGTCAGCCGTATCACAGGCTATCTGCGTACAATCTTAATAAACAATTTACTTACAGCATCCCAGTCGGATTCGCTTCTGGCG
The DNA here is from genome assembly GCA_023412635.1 of Bacillota bacterium. Lineage (GTDB taxonomy): Bacteria > Bacillota > Clostridia > Acetivibrionales > DSM-1351 > Ruminiclostridium. The sequence goes on along the minus strand of JAEYNI010000017.1, from coordinate 9,554 downwards.
GCCTTCAGAACAACCGATCTCATGTACAATCTCCTGATCGGCGGCGCAATATCTGCGGCATTGATTCCCATTCTATCGGGGTATCTGGCCAGAGGTGAGGAAGAAGACGGCTGGAAAGCAGTAGGAACCTTTATAAATGTAATATTTATAGCAATGCTTGTTGTAAGCACCCTTGGAGTTATATTTGCACCCTGGGTTGTTTCAATGACTGCGTCGGGGCTGGAAGGTCAGGTAAGAGAAACAACCATCCAACTGACCAGAATCCTGTTTCCGTCAGTAGGGGTCATGATGCTTGCGGGGATGACAAACGGCGTGCTGAATTCCTACCAGAGATTTGCAGCAGCTGCCTATGGTCCATCAATCTATAATCTAGGGACGGCATTGAGTATTTTTGTCCTTAGTCGGTACGGAGTGCATTATGTGGCATATGGAGTGCTTGCAAGCGCCATAATGTATTTCCTGATACAAGTATCTTTTGCATACCCAAATTTGAAATATTACAGACCAAAACTGCTATGGCGGCATCCGGGCTTCAGAAAGCTGTTCAGACTGGCAATCCCTTCTCTGGCTGCATCTGCAATCGTCCAGATAAACATACTCATATCGCTGAACTTTATTTCACTGTTCGAGCAGGAGGGTAGCATTACTGCCTACTACAATGCAAATGACATTTGGCAGCTGCCCTATGGTATATTTGCAATGGGTTTGGGGACTGCATTGCTGCCCACAATGTCGGAAAAATTAGCACTAAAGCAGGTTGATGAGTTTAAAAGAATTACTAACAGTGCCTTTAAAACAATACTGTACTTAATAATACCATCTGCCATAGCTTTTTTAGTTATATCCAGACCTGTCATCAGTGTGGTTTACAAATGGTCAGCCAACATTGACAGCCAGAGAATTGTTACCGCTGGAAATGTACTGTTGTTCTTTACCGCAGCCATGCTTGCCCAGTCCATGCTGGCAATACTTAACAGAGCATTTTATGCTAATAATGATACAAAAACACCATTGTACGTAGGAATCGTTTCAATAGTACTTAACTATGGACTTTGTTGGATATTCCTTAAGGGAACAACGCTAGGACCTGCCGGTATGGCACTTGCATATTCAATTTCAAGTCTTTTCACTATGACTGCAATGATGTACATATTGTCAAAGAAAATGAATGGAATGGGTTGGAAAAAGCTTGCCATGTATTCTGTAAAGTTATTGGAAGCAGCCGTTGTAATGGGTATAGTTATTTTTGGAATAAATAAATTATTTCCTATTGACTTTACAAACGGCTACACATTGCATACAAAGATTATTGAAATAGTAGTGTTAGGCGTGGAAATTGTTATTGGAGCACTTGTTTATTTCGGATTTACAATGCTGCTGAAGGTTGAAGAAGCAGTTCAATTCAAGAATAAACTGCTGGGAAGGTTTGCCAAGGCACTAAAAAAATAAATTTTACATTGACTAGAGGAAAAAAAATCTATATAATAAAAACAGAACAGATGTTCTATAATTGCGAGGAGGTCACCCCATGTTAGAAAAGAAAAAAGCACTAGAAATGGCCCTTGGTCAGATTGAAAAACAGTTTGGTAAAGGTGCTGTTATGAAGTTGGGCGAGAATGCACATATGAATGTGGAGGTTATACCCACCGGCTCCCTTAGCCTTGATATTGCTCTTGGCGTCGGAGGAGTACCCAGAGGAAGAATAGTTGAAATATATGGACCCGAATCATCTGGTAAGACAACAGTTGCATTGCATATAATTGCCGAAGCGCAAAAAGCGGGTGGGGAGGCGGCCTTTATTGATGCAGAGCATGCCCTTGATCCGGTTTACGCAAAAAAACTTGGGGTTGATATAGATAATTTGATAGTTTCACAGCCTGATACAGGTGAACAGGCCTTGGAAATAACTGAGGCTCTTGTTCGGAGCGGGGCGATAGATGTTATTGTTGTTGACTCGGTTGCTGCTCTTGTACCAAAAGCGGAAATAGACGGGGAGATGGGTGATGCACATGTTGGTTTACAGGCCAGACTTATGTCACAGGCACTTCGTAAGCTTGCAGGAGTTATCAGCAAATCAAGAACAACAGCCATATTTATAAACCAGCTTCGTGAAAAGGTTGGAATAATGTTTGGAAATCCAGAAACAACTCCGGGTGGACGAGCGTTAAAATTCTACTCATCGGTGCGTCTTGATGTAAGAAGAATTGAGTCCATAAAACAGGCAAATGAGATTGTAGGAAACAGAACAAGAGTTAAGGTAGTTAAAAATAAGATAGCTCCTCCTTTCAGAGAAGCAGAATTTGATATTGTTTACGGAGAAGGTATTTCAAGGGAAGGAAGCATTCTTGATATAGCCGTAAACAATGATATCGTAAACAAGAGTGGGGCATGGTTCTCTTACAACGGACAGCGTATCGGTCAGGGCCGTGAAAATGCCAAGCAGTACTTAAAGGAAAACACCGCAATGTGCTTGGAAATCGAAAAGCTGGTCAGAAATAATCTGACGGTTGCTCCTGTAGTTACTGAATCAGCAGAGGAACTTGAGGAAGAAGAACTTGATTAAACTGTTAGCAGCATATATGCGATAATTTGAACTAAAATAAAATATCATCTTCCACAAAATATCAGGGCATACCGAATCAGAAATTTACTAAAAATATTTGATTCGGTATGCCCTTTAAGAATTCCATAAAAAATTGCCATTATATATTATTTATTTAATATAATGTATTTGTAAATTTCTAATTCAAAACTTATGTTAATATGGAGAGAGCTATATGAAAATAATTTCCCTAGACAAAAACGAAAAGGTCCCTTCCATGTGTAATGTTACTATGGAAAATAATATTTCTTTCTGTTTACCAAAAAAGCGTATTGCATTGCTAGAACTTACTGAAGGAAAGGTTATATCCGAAGAAACTTTAAATTACATATTGGAAACCGAGGTATATTCAGCAGCAAAAAGTGCTGCTGTAAGCTTTCTTGCCCTAAAACTTAGAACAGCTTTTGAAGTTGAACAAAAGCTATCTGAAATGGGCTATGATGAAGCAACAATTGAAAAGGTGGTAGAGAACCTTAAGGAAATAAACTATATCGATGACTATAACTATGCCTGTAAGTACATAGCTGAAAAAACAAAACTGAAACCAAAATCTGTTAAGTTATTATCCTTGGAGTTGAGTCAAAAAGGCATTCCTGATGATATTATAGGCAGTGCCTTTGAAGCCTTCGAACTTGATGAAGAAGCAGTGGCTGTGGAACTTTTAAGGAAAAAATACTCAAAATATAGCTCCTTTGACGAAAAAACCATTCAAAAGATGAAAACGTTTCTACTGAGCAGGGGCTTCGGTTATGGTCTGATATCCAGAGCAATAAGCATTTTCCTGCCGAATGAGTAGGAAGTGTGTATTTGTAATATTACATATATGATTGCTACTCAAACGAACTATAAAACATATCAAATTTTACTATGAAGAGTTATAAACGTAATTAATTTGTTATAAAAACATAATTAATTTATTCTTAATCATTGACAATTCACCAATATTATTAAATAATTTTTATAGAGATTTATACATTTTATTTTTGTTTAAATTATTACAGTTTTTTGTACCTACACTTGTAGCTGAACATAAACTAATTTAAGGAGTGTAACTGGTGAATAAAAAAATAGGGATTGTGTCTTTAGGATGCCCCAAAAATCTGGTGGACAGTGAGATAATGCTGGGTATGCTTAAGCACGCTGAATACGAAATAGTAAACCATAAGGAAAATGCAGAAGTTCTTATAGTTAATACCTGTGGTTTTATAGAGTCCGCTCAACAGGAATCAATAAATACTATCCTGGAGATGGCAGAGGAAAAGAAGCGAAGCTGTGAAATTTTGATTGTCACTGGCTGTATGGCTGAAAGGTACAAGGAAAAAATACTTGATCTTATACCTGAAGTTGATGCAGTACTTGGAACAGGCAATTACAAGGAAATTACCGATGTCATTAACAGAGCATACCGTGGTGAAAAGGTTGTAGCCTACGGAAAGTTAAGTGAGACAGATTATCTTGATGAAGAAAGAATAATCTCATCGAGCAGACATTCAGTATATCTGAAGATTTCAGAAGGCTGCGACAACCGCTGTACTTACTGTATTATTCCATATTTACGGGGAGCCTATAGAAGCAGAAAAATTGAAGCACTTGTAAAAGAAGCTAAAACTCTTACAGCAAACGGTGCCAGGGAGATAATTCTTGTGGCTCAGGATACAACTAGGTATGGGATTGATATTTATGGAAAGAAAATGCTTCCTGAACTTATACGGGAAATATCCAAAATAGAAGGAGTTGAGTGGATAAGGCTGTTATATTGTTATCCGGAAGAGATTAATGATGAACTGACCCTTGAAATAGCTACTAATCCTAAGGTATGTAGATATTTGGATATACCTGTTCAGCATGCATCTGACAGAATATTAAAGTTGATGGGAAGAAGGGGAACTATAGGCGATATACGTAATGCCCTATCGAAGCTCCGTGAGATGGTACCTGATATTGTTTTGAGGACGTCCTTAATTGTTGGATTTCCCGGTGAGACTGAAGAGGATTTTCAGGAATTGGTTGATTTTGTTACAGAATTCAAGTTTGACAGACTTGGAGTATTTACATACTCAAAGGAAGAGGGTACACCTGCTGCCAAAATGAAAGGCCAGATAAGGAAAAATATTAAAATAGATCGCCAAAAAACTATACTTGAATTGCAAAATACTATTAGTGCAGAAATAAATGCCAAAAGAATTGGAAAAGTATATAAAGCTATTGTTGACGGGATTGCTGATGATGGTATATTCTATTATGGACGAACATTTGCAGAGGCCCCGGAAATAGACGGCACAGTATATTTTACCAGTCCTGAACCGTTAAATATCGGGAGTGTTGTTATGATTAAAGTATTAAACTCTGAAGATTATGATTTGATAGGAGAGGTCATAAATGAACTTACCAAATAAAATAACAGTATCCAGAATAGCTCTTGTGCCATTATTTATGATATTTGTAATACCAATTCCTGATGCAACAGTGAATCTGCCTATATTATCTTTTTTAAAGGATGAAATGCTCAGTATAAATAAGTTTATAAACAGTTATGGAAATTATGTTGCAGCTATCTTGTTTATTATTGCTGCAAGCACCGATGGGGTGGATGGCTATATTGCAAGAAAACATAAGCTTGTAACTGCATTTGGTAAGTTCCTTGACCCTATAGCTGATAAGTTACTGATAACGGCAGCATTGATAGCTTTGGTACAGAGAGATGTAGTTACAGGATGGGCGGCCATGATAATCATATCCAGAGAATTGCTGGTAACGGGAATGAGATTGGTAGCAGCCGGTGAAGGCCAGGTTGTTGCAGCTAACAAGTCCGGAAAAATTAAAATGGTATGTCAGACCGTAGCAGTATCAGTAGCTTTGCTAAATAATTTCCCGTTTTCAATTTTTACAGATATTAAGATAGACGCATATCTTATGTTCATAGCTGTTATAGTAACAATTTACTCGGGAATAGACTTTTTTGTTAAGAATATTAAAGTTATCAAACCGGATGACATGTAAATAAATAAACACCGTCAGATAGCCGTAATTATTTACGGCTATTACTTTTTTATCGTTTAGGATATATATATGTTTTTATTCTATAGGTTATAGGTGCAGGTCATAAAATCCGTATAAGGCTTTTAAATTTGGTTAATATTATCAGAAAATAGTTGCAATCATAGCAAAGTTAATATATAATTTTGTTATCAGCAATTAGTATCTGGTAATAATTATAATAATTATTAAATAAGGGGTGGTTGTTAGTGAGCAGATCGTCTTCACAAAAACAACAAAGACAAAAGATATTACTTGACAAAATTAAGTATGACCCGTTTTTGACAGATGAAGAATTGGCTGATTTTTTTAAGGTAAGTGTACCGACAATTAGATTGGACAGACTGGAATTAGGTATACCTGAACTCAGAGAGAGAATAAAGCATGTGGCTGAAACAAACCATGAAAAGCTGAAATCTATTGAGGGTAAAGAATTTATTGGAGAACTAATTGATTTACAGCTGGGACAAAGTGCTATTTCACTTATGGAAACAAATAGTTCAATGGCATTTGAAAAAACTCATATTGTAAGAGGACATTACATTTATTCACTTGCCGAGACTCTGGCTATTGCCGTTATAGATGCTCAGGTTGCTCTTGTTGGAATAGCAAACATAAAGTATAAAATACCTGTGTATTCCGGTGCAAAAATTGTAGCAAAGGCTGAAGTAAAGGAGTCGAAGAAAAACAGATTTATTGTATGGGTTAAAATATTTGAGAAAAGTGTTGAAGTCTTCAGAGGCAAATTTATTTTAGTTACTGTAGATAAAGGTATTGCTAAAGAACAGCCCGTCAAATAATTATTCCGATTTTAGATTTTTTGTAATACGGGGTGTCCTGATCAATTGGAGGAAAATTAGTTTATGATAAATATTATTGTTGATGCCATGGGCGGCGATAACGCACCTGATGCTATTATTGACGGTTGTATTGAAGCTTTGAGTATGCAAGATGGCTTTAATATCACCCTCGTGGGGATTAGTGAATTAATAAATGAGAAATTACGTAAAAGAGAGTATAACAGAGACAGAATTGAAGTAGTAAATGCTACAGAAGTAATTACCGGGGAAGATACCCCAACAAAGGCTATAAGAAACAAAAAGGACTCCTCTATGGTGGTCGGCTTAAAAATGCTGAAGGAAAAAAAAGGAGATGCATTTCTATCAGCAGGCAATACAGGCGCTCTTATGACCGGGGCTCTGCTTATCGTGGGCAGAATGAAGGGAATCGACAGACCGTCTATGCCTGCACTGGTTCCTACCAGAAAAGGAATGTGCCTGATTATAGATGCAGGTATGAACACAGTTTGCAGACCATTAAACTATTTGCAGTTCGGTATAATGGGATCAATATATATGAAAATAATTTATAATTTTGAAAACCCCAAGGTTGGCCTGGTGAATGTGGGTTCAGAGAATGCTAAGGGTAATGATACCCTGAAACAGTCTTTCGGACTGCTAACAGAATCACCTGTCAATTTTGTTGGTAATATAGAAGGAAATGATATCACCAGCGGTGAGGTCGACGTTGCCGTTTGTGATGGTTATGTAGGGAATGTGGCACTTAAACTGTACGAAGGCGCTGGAGTTCTATTTTTGAAGGAATTAAAGAAGATATTTACTAAAAATATCTTTACAAAAGTTTGTTATCTTTTAATCAAGCCGTTTTTTAAAGACTTTAAAAAGAAATTTGATGCAGATGAACTTGCAGGCGCGCCGGTTCTTGGAATAAACGGTCTTGTAATAAAAAGTCACGGCTCTTCAAAAGCCAAAACAATTAGAACAGCTATTCTAAAAAGAACATTACCTTTAATCAAATATGGTATTGTAGATGAAATCAAAGAACAATTTAAAAATATGGAGGTGAAGCCCTCTGAGGACGATATCGACTAAAAGTATAGGAATATTGGGTACAGGTAGTTGTTTGCCTGAAAAAGTGCTTACAAACAGTGATTTGGAGCAAATAGTTGAGACTTCTAATGAGTGGATTATAAAGAGAACTGGAATTTCTGAACGAAGAATTTTAAGAGAAGATGAACCCGCCTATAAACTTGGTGTTGAAGCTGCCAGAAAGGCATTGGAAAATGCTAATGTGGAAGTTGAAGATATTGATTTAATTATTGTTACTACAGATACGCCTGATTATATGACACCGTCTACCTCCTGTATAATTCAAGGAGCTATTGGAGCAGTTAATGCCATAGCCTTTGACATTAATGCAGCCTGCACCGGCTTCATATACGGATTGGTTACCGCTCAACAGTTCATAGCAAACGGAGTATTCAAACATGCTTTAATTATTGGCTGTGAAGGACTCTCTAAGATTGTTGACTGGCAGGACAGAAACACATGTGTACTGTTCGGTGATGCAGCAGGAGCAGCAGTCCTTGGGGAGGTTGCTGAAGGATATGGAATATTGAATTCCCACCTTGGCTCAGATGGTACTTCAGGCATGTGCCTGACCATCCCGAATCTGTATAACTCCGAAGCTGATAGTGAAAAGAGGCTAAATGGAAAAATTAACTCAATTTGGATGGATGGCACTGAAGTATTCAAATTTGCAGTAAAAGCAATGTCATCTGCAACATTAAAAGTTTTGGAAGAAATAAATATGACCGTTGAAGATTTGGATTATATATTCCCTCATCAGGCGAATACCAGAATAATCGACGGTGCTATAAAAAAGCTTGGCATTACAGATGAGAAACTACACTATGTGATACAAAAATATGGAAATATATCCTCTGCATCAATACCTGTAGCCCTTGACGAAGCAAACAGGGAAGGGAAATTCCAAAAAGGCCACAGTATGGTATTAGTCGGCTTTGGAGGCGGCCTGACCTGGGGATCCATAGCCATGAAGTGGGCAAAATAACAGATTATAATTTAATTTATATTATAACTTGGAGGTTTTTATGGGCAAATTGGCATTTATATTCCCCGGACAGGGAGCTCAGTATGTAGGCATGGGAAAAGATATTGCGGCTGAATACAAGAGCGCAGACGCAATTTTCGATGCTGCTACTGAAGCACTAGGCTTTGATATAAAAGAAATGATTTTTAACGGTGATGATGAGACCTTAAAGATTACCGAAAATACTCAGCCAACCATTGTGACAACAAGTGTAGCATGCATGCAGCCACTGCTGGAACAAGGAATTAAACCTGATTTCGTTGCAGGTTTGAGCCTTGGTGAGTACGCTGCTCACGTGGCTGCGGGTACTATGAGCTTTACAGATGCTATAGCTCTGGTCAGAAAAAGAGGTAAATTCATGCAGGAGGCCGTTCCTGTAGGAGTAGGTGCTATGTCGGCTATCATTGGTCTTGATAACGAGGCAGTAATTGAAAGCTGTAAGGAAGCTTCAGCAGTAGGTGTTTGTGAACCTGCAAACTTCAACTGCCCGGGTCAGCTTGCGATTGCCGGTGAAGTTGCTGCTGTTGAAAAGGCAAATGAGATTTGCAAGTCCAAGGGTGCAAAGAGAGCTTTGATGTTGGCGGTAAGTGCTCCTTTTCACTGCAGCCTTTTAAAGCCAGCCGGTGAAAAACTTGCAACTGAGCTTGAAAAGATAGCATTGAATGATATGAAGGTACCTGTTGTTGTCAATGTATCAGCAAAAGCAGTCACTAACAAGGAAGAAGTAAAGGAAACCTTGATAAAGCAGGTAAGTAATTCAGTATTGTGGGAAAACTGCGTTAAGACAATGATAGACCAGGGTGTCGATACCTTCGTGGAAATAGGCCCTGGAAAAGTACTCAGCGGTTTTGTAAAGAAAATAAACAAGGATGTTAAAGTTCTTAATGTTGAGAATATCGAAAGCCTCAATACGACTTTGGAGGAATTATCAAAATAATTTATAGTAATTCTAGGTGTGGAGGTGTTAACCGAAATGCGTTTTGATGGAAGAACTGCAATTGTT
>JAEYNI010000116.1 GCA_023412635.1 Bacillota bacterium | reverse complement strand
ATTTCCTTCGTCTTTTTCATTAAAAAGTACCCCCTCAAATTCCAAAAAATCTATACTGCCAAGTAAATTTATTTTAGGTTTTTAATAATTTCCTCTTTTATTTCAGGCTTAATCACTGCCTCATATTTTTCAACAATTCCTTCAAGTATACTTTGAGCCAAAGCTGCAAGACCCAATTGTTTATACAATGTGCATACATCCAGCACTATCCAGAATAGCATTTCCCTATCAGGATTATGCTGTAGCGCTTTCATATAGTATTCCACTGCCTCGGCTCTTCTACCCTTATCCTTAGATTCAAAGGCCTTAACAACAAGTGACTGAACATTGGTTTCAGTATTGCTGATAATATCCTCAGTCATACCATTAGTATCTTCAATCTTATCAACTTCCATGTAAACTTCAGGTATAACATCGGCATCAGGTTTCTTTTCATCAGTTATATCAAATATCTCAGCAGTTTGAGATTCAATTATATCAACCGCTCCATAAGAGCGATGTTCAACTGATTTCTCTTCATTATGAGGTTCAAATTCCACTGAAAGGCCTTCAGCTTCCGCCTCAGGGTCATCTACTATGCTGTAATTTTCGGCCTCGAATTCGGCTTCAGGTTCCTCTGAAAGCTCTTCACTTTCGGTTTTAGGTTCCTCTGAAAGCTCTTCACTTTCGGTTTTAGATCCTTCAAATTCTACAGGACTATGCTCAGACACATCAAAAATATCGACGACACCAGTTTCGACAGCAGCTGCCACTGTATCCGCAGCTTGAATCTCCTCTGATGTGGGGATAGCTTCCGTCTTATCAGATACTTCCTGTCTATTCGGTTCAATAAACGCAATAAGGTTAGCAAATGAGTCGGAAGTATCCTGCGAAGTTACTCCATTCTCATTTTTTTCTAATCCCATTGTATCAATTATTTGATTAGTGTCAACTGGTTTTTTCAACTTATTTTTTAGATTATATGTATTTTTTACATTTTCTCTCAATAATTTTATTGTTTTCTCAGGCAAAGCAGACATTTTTTGGAATATGTTTGAAGTAGTATTTTTTATACTTCCAAAAAACTTATCGATATAACTTCCGCAATCTATTGAGGAGAACTTCTCTGGTATTACAAAAGATATCACCAAAGACAGAATGCAGATAAAAAATAAGAAAATAAGTAATTCTACAATCAGCGATAATATTAAAGCAACTTTTTTATCTAAATTGACATTGTCGCTAAGCAGCTCCATTATAAACTTAAAAGCCGGACTAAAGGAAAAACCTAAAACTATGGATCCTGAAGTTATAGAAATCAATATGCCAAGATTTAGTTCTTTTGCCTTATACAGAAGATAAAAGGCAATCACAGAGGTTACCAAAATTGTAATAATAACCGAAATTCCATAGTAGGTCATAAACCCCTCCAGATTATTAATTCTTAATTATCATTAGTGAGCATTCAATCCTGTTTTGGACTAATAGAGTATATTCGATATAAAATAACAAAAATCCTGCTTTTTTTCTTGGGATTTATACGGTTATTTTTTTAGATTCGCAAAGCTGTTTAGTGTCAGTTCTAATTACTCTGTCTTCGCTCGCAAATCATCTTATCCCTTTTCAATCCCCGCGTCTAGGAATTTATCTATATGGAATTTTTAGTGTACTTGCTCAACCTAAGTTATATTAACACATTAAGAGAATAGAAAATATATAAATTCCTATGCGCAAAAAAAGTGCGGGGATACGCACTTTTTTACCACTAAACAATGGGTGTTTTAAGGACAGCCCATAACCAGCAAATTTGTTATTAACTAGTCTTTTACCAATGCATTTTTTAGGACGGTTTTCATATCCGATGCACAGATAAACTTTAGAGAGTTTCTTACATTCTCAGGTATTTCATCAATATCCTTTTTATTATCAATGGGTAGGATTATTGTTTCTATGCCCGCTCTATGAGCTGCCAGTACTTTTTCCTTTAAGCCGCCTATAGGAAGTACCCTTCCTCTCAGCGTGATTTCTCCGGTCATGGCTACCTTCCGGTTTACAGGTATACCAGAGAGGGCCGAAACCATTGCTGTTGCTAATGTAATACCTGCAGATGGGCCATCCTTTGGTATTGCTCCCTCGGGAACATGAATATGAATATCCTTGTTTTCATAGAAGCTTTCATCAATTTTCAGCTCCTTACACTGGGATCTTATATAGCTCATTGCAGCTCTTGCAGATTCCTTCATGACATCACCCAGATGCCCTGTCAGCTCAAGCTTTCCGTTACCGTTCATCAGATTTACTTCTATGGATAAGGTGTCTCCGCCTACCGGGGTCCATGCCAGACCTGTAGCTATACCTACCTCGTCCTTCTCATTTGCATAATCAAACCGATATTTCTTAATTCCAAGATACTTTTCAAGGTTGTTCCTTGAAACAGTTACTACACGCTTGTTATCGGACACTATGGTCTTAGCAACCTTTCTGCAGACCGAGCCAATCTCCCTTTCGAGGTTTCTGACACCGGCTTCCCTAGTGTAGTAATTAATAATATCACGGATTGTATCCTCGTCTATCTTTATGTTTTTCCGCGTCAGACCATTGAGCGCTATTTGCTTCGGAAGCAGGTACTTCATAGCAATATTGGTTTTATCCTCTTCGG
>JAEYNI010000094.1 GCA_023412635.1 Bacillota bacterium | reverse complement strand
TAAAGCCTCCTCCATTGTAAATGAAACTCTTTACAGCAGTAACAATCTCTTCATCTGTCCAGTATTCTCCACCTGTATAGCCTGTATCAGCGTCTCCCACATTAAATATTACATCAATCCCATTAAGGATTTCTGGATTTTCCTTAATATCCTCAAAGCTTATAAATTTAACATCAAAGGGTGCTCCGGACAAAGCTTCTATAATTCCGGCATAGCTGTAATTCTGTTTATAATACAGTGCATGATGTACCATATGGTTGCCCCAGGCTCTCATTTTACCCCAACAATTCAGGACTGCAACTGTTCTTACACAGTATGGTGTTGTTCCTTTTATATTTGTATATAAAGTACGGAATTCATCGCATACGCTCTTTACATAATCAACAAATTCCGGGAATTCAAGTGCAAGTTTCAGGTATCCGCCGTAACCGATACGGTCTATTGGCTTGCGAAGTATGGCACGACGAGCTGTTACCCAGTTTATCTTTGACATCTACTTCTATACTTTTAACTCCGCCGTTTTGATCAATAATATTTAAGATTTTTTCTGCCACATTTTTATCACAATTAATAGGATAATATTCTCCATGTTTGTCAACTAAAACAAAGCTTATATCATCTTCATAGGCTTGGGTGAACTGATCTGAAATTTTTTTAAATTAATGGATATTATAATATTCCCAATTTTTTGGCGGTAATTTGAATTGATATCTGTACTGTAAATATTGGTACAAAAAGTGAGTGTCGGGATGCTTGAATAATCTTGCCTCCAGTCCTCCTCACTAATTCCAACAGTTGATACCTGAACATCATTAGGAGCGGCTTGTGCAATTTGTCTTAATCTATCATAATTTCGCATATTACTGTTAACATACTGTTTACCTACCAGAGCTAAATCATATACATAGGTATAAAGTAGTTGTGAAGAAAAAATTTTATTTTCCACATCCTTCATTAAACTTGGAAAATTATCATTTAAATTTTCATTAAAATATTTCTGAACGCTGTTATCGTATTGAAAATATTTAGCAATTTCTTTGTTTTGCTGTGCAACTATCTCAAATTCACGCTCCAATTTCTGAGAAATAGTACGGCTGTATTCTATGTTTTTATTCATAAAAGCTGTAGTTACAAGTTCCATTAAAATCATACTTAGTATTAGAAATATAACAACAACAAATAAAATTATAGTTAAAAATTGAAACTTAGTACTTCTGATATTTCTCTGTATGTGCATGTTTGTAAGCCTCTTATGATGAAAAAGATAATTATATGATTATACTATAAATCTTAATGCTTATCATTTTATCAAAACTTACTGACCTTCGGTATCTACAAAAAATGGAATAAATCTTCCGCAATCTCTCTGACATCATACAATTGCAAAGCTAAAGAGAGAAAAAACTAATTATCTCTCTTAATATGTTTCCATAATATAGTATAAAGTTAATTACATATAAATCTCTGAGTTTTCTATTTCTTTAAATATCCCAAGATATTTTATTGATGGATAAAGTCTTGATTCTGTTATTCTTAATCTTATGTTTTTTGCCATTATCGTTTCAAAGCAGCAAATACATTTGAATCCTATTACTGTACCTCTATATATTTCTTTCCATCCATCCGAGTTGTGTGCTTCTATTATAAAGCTTTCAACATGCTGACCCGAGGATTTAATATTTTCCATTAGTACAATTCTGTCGAAGGTTTTGTCACATACTAGTTCAATCTCTAGTTCAGCTTTTTCTGTACCTTCCTTCGGACACCAAAACGAATCATTATTCTCAAGAATATTTAGAGGGCTGTGAACTTCATCAATTGTTTCTGAAGCCTTTATACCTGCTCCAAGAGCCAGGTTTTCTTTAAATGTTTCCGATAAAATCCTTCCCAGCCTTCTCAGACTAGCTACATCATTTTCATGTATAAGACCTCGTTTATCTGGAGGAATATTGAGTAGGAAATTGGAATTTCCACCTACTGAGTTATAGTAAACTTTTAAAAGCTCTTCTACTGTTTTTACCTGATTATCTTCACTTTCATGATAAAACCATCCGGGGCGTATTGAGGTATTGACCTCTGCCGGATACCAAATAAGCTTTCCTGCAGTATTTATAACATTTCTGCTGCCCAAATCCTCATCAACAGTATTAATCTTCTTTGAAAATTCACCATCATCAACCTGCTGAGATTTCTCAGCTATTTTCTCAGCATCCTGCAGATAACTCGGGACAACACTCCATTCTGACTCACGACAATGTCCGGCTTCATTACCACACCATCTTACATCGGGTCCACATACAGAAATTACAGCATTAGGCTGTAGTTCCCTTATCACACTATAATAACCACTCCAGTCATATATCTGTCTTTTACCATTTGGCCCTTCACCGCATGCGCCATCAAACCATACGCAAAATATTTCTCCATAATTAGTTAACAGTTCTGTGAGTTGATTTATAAAATATTCGTTATATACACTTGAATCACCATAGGTTTTCTCATGTCTATCCCATGGGGATAGGTAAACTCCAAATTTCAACCCATACTTACGGCATGCATCTGAAACTTCCTTTACAATATCACCCTTTCCATTCTTCCATGGGCTATTTTTTACAGAGTGTTCAGTGTATTGACTTGGCCAGAGACAGAATCCATCATGATGTTTACATGTGAGAATTATTCCTTTCATACCTGCTAACTGGCAGGTTTCTACCCATTGATTGGCGTTCAATTCACTTGGATTGAATATATCCGGATCCTCATTGCCACGTCCCCATTCACGATCTGTAAATGTGTTTACTGTAAAATGAATAAACGCATTAAACTCCATTTGCTGCCATGCTAATTGCCTCTCAGACGGTAGTACCAATGCTGCATTTCTTATAATATCCTGCATGTTATCCCCCATGAGCCACCATTGTGGCCACAAAAAGTAATTAAATGTATATCCTTTATCGCAATGGGGCGAAAAAAGGAGGTTTAAATTTCAGAAATATACTGTTTCATATCGATTACTTTCTTCTCCAACCTTGATTTTTCTGCCGCAAAAGCCATAAGGTGGCTTTGGACGGAAACATCCGCCGATGTAAGGCTGGAAATTTTACCATCTGACTGAACCAGTTTAATAAATTCCCTCATTATCCCCTGATCTCCTCCACCGTGTCCATTACCGCCATTAATATCATCAAGTTTTATCATCTCTTTTTCGCCTGTTAAAAAGGTCACCATTTCAATTTCATTCTTTTCCATGTCTCCTCTGATTTCGCCCTTAGTCCCCATGAGCTTAATTGTCCTGCTAATTTCATTAGTAAATGCACACATTGTGAAGGATGCTGTCACCTCATTTGCAAATTCAATATTAACAACCTGATGATCAACAACATTGTTGTCACAATGATAAACACATCTGCCATAAGGTCCATCTTTCAAGGCACGTTCGCGTGCAGCCATGCTTGTGTCCAAGCTAATTGCAGATGTTGGCCAATTGGTGTTTTCTGTTAGATAGAGTTTGGGAGCATAAAATTCACAGCTGTCTTTTTCAGGACAACCATCCATGCATCTCGCAGGTGCACCTTCCGGTGCATTTTCTTTTTTAAAGTGAGAAAGTCCTCCAAATGATGAAATACTCACACAATCTGCTCCGGCAAGCCATAACAGTATGTCCATATCATGGCATGACTTAGCAAGTATCATAGGGCTTGATGTTTCAGAATTTCGCCAATTCCCTCTGACATAGCTGTGAGCCTGATGCCAATAACATACATTCTCATTGTGTTGTATTGAAATTAACCTTCCAATTCTTCCTTCTTCAATAAGTCTCTTGATTGTTCCAAAAAAACTTGTATATCTGAGAACATGGCATATCGAAAAAACTCTATTATACTTTTTAGCATATTCCCCCATAATTTTGCACTCAGCGGGATTTGTTGACATAGGTTTTTCCAAAAGAACATGATAGTTTTTCTCAAGAGCCTTTAAAGTGGGTTCAAAATGCATTTTGTCCTGTGTGCAAATCAGTACTACATCTGCCAGACGGGGTTTTTTTAGAACTTCCTCCCAACTTGAAAAACACATATTATCATTTATTCCGTGAATCATTTTGAAGCTTTCTCTGCGTTCAACATCCGGGTCTGCAACTGCTATAAACTGTATTTCATCTGAATGTTCAACAGCATACGGACCGTATGAAAACATTCCCCTCCCACCAGCTCCGATTAATATGGCCTTTACCTTACTCATAAATATTCCTCCATATACAATTGCATTATATTGCTTATCATATTAATATACTTCTTTTCGATATAGGAAACACACATAATTCAATATTATGTCTATACATTGACTTTATTCGCATTTATTATATAATGAAAAGCAATTGAATTCATGAATCCAATTGCTTTTTATTAGCACAATATTGTCAGGAGTGTATATTATGGATTACTCATTATATGAACATATGGATATGCCGGATCCAAATATCGCAATAAAAATTGCCAGGTATAAGCCAGAGGTAACAGGCACAATTTTTCAAAGTCATTGGCATGAGCATATTGAGCTTCTTTATATAATTAATGGTAGCATTGAAGCTAAATGTAACAATAATTCGTTTTGTGCAAATAAAGGTGATCTAATCCTAATCAATAGCAACGAACTACACCGGGGAGAAAAAGTCTCAATTGAACTTGATTATTATTGCATAATTTTTGACCTTTCATTTCTGAAAGGTCAAAATATTGATGGATGTCTGACAAGGTACATTTCGCCAATCGAACAAAACATTATACTCTTTAATAATCATATTAAAGAAAAAGAATCAATATCGGAATGTATTCTCACAATAGTCCACGAGTACGAAAAAAAAGATTTTGCATACGAACTATCCATCAAGTCATTGCTCAGCAGATTAGTCGTGATATTACTGAGAAACCATATAGGTAAGGTATTAGCACCTAATGAGTATGACATTTACAACAAAAAAACAAACAAAATAAAAAACGTGCTTAAATATATTGAAACAAATTACTCAGAGAAGATTTCACTCGACCTCCTCGCAGATATAGCAGGTATGAATAAGTATTACTTTTGCCATTCTTTTAAGGCTGTTACCGGTCAGACATTGAGTGCTTATGTAAACTTCATCAGGATGACTGTTGCAGAATCCATGTTGAAAAACACCGATTTAAGCATTACCGAAGTTGCATTATCTGTGGGCTTTGACGACATAAATTACTTCAGTAGAACATATAAAAAGCATATGGGTATCTCACCAACCGCAGCGCGAAAGAGCTTTGCGAGATAAAATTATTAAAACCAGTTTTGGACGCCATGTAAATGTACCGGTTATTGTAACAAGTGTGTCCCTATCCCCACCAAAGAACTGTAACAGTGACAATCAAAGAATTTACTTCTTTACATTTGCTTTCTACAATGAACTGATTAGCGATATGTAATGTATGGTTAATAATGGTTGACCTGTTAATTTTTTAAGCTTATAATTAACATATTCCTAAAATAGTTAATGTATTTAATATGTACAGTGATATAGAAATTGAGGAAACAGTTATATTGAGTCCGAGGAAAAACCATTTGAATCAAAATTACGAACTGAGCTTTTAGTAGGAGAAAGTCCGAATATTTATCGTTACCAGTCTGGTATTTACCTAATAACTATATATTAAATAATAAAGTAATACTATATTTGAATGAGTAAAGTTGGGGGTTACATGAAAAACAGAGTGATTTTAACAATTATTATTAGTGCACTCATTATTAGTTTAAATGCGTGTTCATCTAAAAATAGTGATGATAAAGATAACCAAGACGAGTACTCAGATGGGCTCACTGTACTAAGTTGGATGAACAGCAAAATTGATAACGTAATTTATCATTATAATACAGTTCACCCAGAAACTAAAATACAGGATAAGAGGTATTTTGCAAATGATGAAGGAGGAATGAAAGAGAAAGCAATTACAGAGCTTATGGCAGGCGGAGGACCAGATGTTTTGATATTTAGAGCAATGGAATTTCCAAATCTACATAAGATTCTTGAGAATGATTACTTATATGACTTGAACAAGCTGATACAGAAGGATAAATCCTTCAAAATGGAAGAGTATAATCAAATTGTTATGGACAGCTGCGTATTTAATAGTAAGCGTAATCTTATACCCCTGTATTCAAACTTGCCAGTTATGATAACAACCAAAGGCTTTATTACACGCCAGGGCTTTAATATTCCAGAGGGTGGTATAACGTGGACAGAACTAACACATATGGCAAAAGATTTTTCAAATAATAGAAATAATAAAGATAAGTACATGTTCAGCAATGATTTTAGCTTTGAAAGCTTAATACAATGTACTTATATGAAATATGTTGATTACAGTAAGAAAAAATCAAGCTTTGATTCTGATGAGTTTATATCAGTTCTAAATATGTTTAAAGAACTTCAACCTGCTGTATGTCCTGCTGATATTGCAAAAACCGCTAATTCAGTTCAACTGCTAACAAAAGGCGTAGTTGGTATTGTTAGGGATGACAATACCTTGGAAGTAAGTAACTTGTTTGGTTATAATGCAGTTTGTAAGCAATATTTGGGCGAAGAAATGTTTATGATTCCTTTTCCGTCTGACCAACAAAAAGTAGATATAATAGCAAATGTTAGAGTTGTAGCGGGAATAAATGCAAATTGTAAAAAGCCTCAAGAAGCCTTTGAATTTCTGAAATTGCTCTTGGCGGAGGAAAATCAGATTCCATATGTTAATAATTTAAAAAACTATGTTAAAGGTACTCCAGTTAATAATATAGCTTGGAAAGAGGAACTCAAATATTATATGAATCCTGAGTTCCCAAAAGAGAAACATGTCTTCGGTGATGAAGTGGGCTTCATTGAATATGTAACATCACCGCTAAGTTCAAATCTAGGTGATAAAGCTGATAAGCTATATACTGGAATAACAAAAGCTGAGATTAATGACTATAGAGTTTTATCTATTTTAACTGAAGAGACAAAAAGCTTCCTGGCTGGCAAAACTTCAGCAGAAAAAACTGCTGAAGCCATAAACAATAAGGTAATGTTATACCTCAATGAGTAATTATGAATGATTTTGTTATCCAGTCACTATCGTACAGGAGGAAAGGTGGATCATCTGTTATCTATTCTTTCTGGATATAAATCATGCATATGTAGCCTTTTCTTAGCAGTTTCGTACCAATCTGTCCCTTCCTTTCCATAATTGCAAAATGGATCAATTGAAAGACCACCCCTTGGTGTAAATTTACCCCAGACCTCTATATATTTAGGTTCTAGCAGCCTTGCCAGATCCTTCATGATTTTGTTTATACAATCCTCATGAAAATCACCATGATTTCTATAACTGAATAAGTATAATTTAAGAGATTTGCTTTCTACAATGAACTGATCAGGGACATATGATATATATATTGTGGCAAAATCCGGCTGGCCTGTTATAGGACACAAACTTGTAAACTCAGGACAGTTAAATTTAACAAAATAGTCATTTCCCTTGTTCTTATTATCGACCCTTTCGAGTACTTCAGGATTATAATCATAGCTATACTCGATGTGATTACCCAGTAGTGATATACCCTCAATTGGTTTTCCATTATTGATCATTTTTTTATAGTCTCCTTATATTTAATTGGCAGCTTTTCGATATACTTTACTATTAAAACTCCGACAATACCTGGTATTATTTGTCCTACGCCAATACTCATGACAAGCATTAAATATGGGACGTGTAAAATATACGAAAGCCATATGGGAACCAAAAGCGATGGAATTACTATTATTGGGATTGCCACAAGAACTACATTAATCTTTTTCAGATAGTAACATACTAACGAGGTAAGAATACCGGCAATCAATCCGCCGAACATATCCAAAGGTCCCAAACCGCCCATAAGAGTATTGCTTAGAAAATTTGCTATTCCAAGTGGAATTATAAGAAACGGGTGAATAGCAGCCAAAGCATATAAACTTGTTGCTATCCTTATTTGATATTGCCCGAAAGCAAAGCTTTGCGATAAAAACATCACAGCAACGAATAATGCAATAACGACGCCTGAGTATGACAATCTTGTTACTTTAGGCATTTTAGACATTTCATCAGTTATAGAATCTCTGAAGTGTTTCATTTACCTCTCCCTTATTTCCAAAAGTTATTATTGTCTCCCAACAAAACAAAGTCTTTTGAAAATAAAAAAGATACCTCTAAAAGAAGAGTCCTAGTTTTGTTTAGAGACAGGATGGATTTCGAACTGTCTTTTATTCAATTAGGTGAATAATATCATACCTTCATTAATAAAACAATAGTATAGCATCCTTTATGCCCGTAAAATGGTAGTTTGATATCCCTGTTCTCAATACTACAGGCTTTTATGTTCAATCAAGGAATTTACTTCTTTATTCCATTCTGTTTCCTTGAGAATACTAAACCTCCGTATCTCTAATATATACAATTACAAAGTAAAATTCGTACATTAAAAAAAGGATTATTGTAATACAAATCATTTGTAAATACTTTTCCATTCGTGCGTTTTTCATTTATCATTTGATTGATTTCCAAATCATTCATTTTCTTTATCTGGCTGGCAGTCAAATGATACTTTTCTTTTAAGGCTTTTGCAAAGGATGCCTGATTTGAAAAGCCAACCGAAAGTGCGATGTCTTGTATTGTTAGCTTTCGGTTGCTTCTAAGAAGAAAAACCGCCTTTTCAAGGCGGAGTCTCTTTATAAAACTGTATAAACTTTCAAATGCAAATTGCTTAAAAATCCTTTGAAAATGGTATTCAGAAAAGGACGCGATTTGAGAAAGCTTTTGAACACTGATTTCTTCGTCCAGATGCTTTTCAATATAATCCTGAATTATATTTATTTTTTCGATATGGATTTGCCTAATTTAGCAATAATTGTAATCAAGAGGATATAAATTATTTATGGGAGGGTATTTATCAATACAATCATTCCATTGGTCCTATGTCCAGTTATCCCGTATACGAACCATATAGACTGGTCATAAGAGATGAGAAAAAGGATGTACTTTTATGTTCCCTTGGCGGATATTACCGTCTAAAACAATAATAAAATCTGTTTTTTCCTCATCACTTGTTACTTACTATCTGCATTTTCCTTTTTTTTCTTTTCTCTTTCAATAGCTTGCAATGCTTCTGTTTTACTTCCGGTGGTGGATCGAATCGAGAAAGCAATGTTCACAATATGATCAGATATTCTTTGCAATGAAAACAGAACGGAATAAATGCTTTTTGATACCTCAACAGGGTACATTCCGGAACTTAGGCGTACCACATGTTCGTTACGTGTAGAGGATATTAGTTTTTTAGTTTCCTTGTGAAGGTTTGAAATTTTTCTAAAATTTTCTGTTCTACGCTTTGTAAACGCATCAAACCCTAAGTTGAACATTTCGGATATATGCTCATAGATCAGGTCAAGCTCATCTTTGGTCTGATCTAAAAACTTTACATTATTTTCTTTCATATAACTGGTCTCTTTTACCATAAGTACCGCGTAATCACCCAACCGTTCAATATCATTTGTTACATGATGCAATCCGCCAATCAGTTTTTCGTCATCAGCAAATTTAGTCACTGATGAAATTTTAATGAAAAAGCTTGTGAGCTTATTAGTTAAGAAATCAATACGATATTCAACATCGGAAATTTTTTTACTTTCACTCATATCTTCGTTGACCAATGAAGCAAAAGCACGATCTATATTTTCCTTTGCGAGAATGGCCATATCGTGTAATTCCTTTAATGCTTGTTCAATGGCTACCGCCGGAGTTTGCAAGAAATGCTCATCAATATACGACAATTCTTCCAACTTCTGTTGCTTATCTTTAACTAAACTTGTCACTAAAT
>JAEYNI010000078.1 GCA_023412635.1 Bacillota bacterium | reverse complement strand
TTCTGTCACGTAAAGGATCCTTGTTAAATATGTTGCCCTGCTCATACGGGCTTATATGCATCCCGCTCAATATTACTTCCCCGTCAACAATGGAAGCATAGCTTTCCTTCAGGTTCAGCTTGCCCTGCCTGATAGACTTAACCTCAGTTCCGGACAGAACAATACCTGCCTCAATTGTTTCCTCAATGAAGTAATCATGTCGAGCTTTTTTATTTTGTGCAACAACTTTATACGCTTCCTTTACCATGCTAACCACCAATCCATTGTGCCTGTCAGATAAAAATAACCCTCTCGAAAAAGGGCTTTTTTAATCAAGTATTGATCTGACTGTAACTATTATAGCACCGCCATTCCTAAAGGTCAAGTTCCAGAAGTTATAAGCTCTTCTAAGCATCTCCAGAAGTTTTAAGCTCTTCTAAGCTTCTCCAGAAGCTCATAAGGTACCTGCAGATTTCCCCTTCCGCTACCCAATTCCAGCCCCGGCTTAAAACTTCCATGAAAGTCACTTCCTCCGGTAACAATAAGGTCATACTTAATAGCAAGTCTCAGGAAGTTACCGGTTTCATCTTTAGAGTTTTCACCGTACACAGCTTCAATCCCGGCCAGTCCAAACCCTTTAAGTTCTGCCAGCAGTTTATCCATTTCACTATAGGTCTTTCTTAAAAACACTGGATGTGCCAGAACAGGCAGCCCTCCGGCATTTCGAATTGCGCGTATGCCATCTTCAGGCTTAAGCTCAAACCTCTTAAAATAAGCAAGTCCATCTTTGGACAGATATTTATCAAAAGCTTCATCTATAGATTTTACAAAACCCTTATTAAGCAATACTCTCGCAATATGAGGTCTTCCCAGAACATCTCCGAGAGCCACCTCCTTCACTTCCTCAAGCTTAATATCTATTCCCAACTCATTGAGTTTATTGATAATCTTCTTGTTCCGTGCTTCTCTTCCCTGCCTGATTTCTTCAAGTTCTTTTCTGATATTAGTATAACCATTTATCTTCGGGAAATAACCTAAAATGTGCATTTCTGGCTTGAAGTCGGCACTGATTTCTATTCCGGGAATCACCTCAATACCTGCTCGCACTCCCTCTTCAAGGGCTTCACCGACCCCATCTACGGTGTCATGGTCAGTCAGGGCAATTGCCGACAGACCCTTTTCCTTTGCATGCCTTACTAATTCAGCGGGGCTCATACTTCCGTCTGAAGCGGTACTGTGTGTATGCAGGTCAACAAACCTTTTATCATTACTTTGGTTTATAACTTCTTTCAAATCTTCCTCCTATTATTTTTGAAATAGCTATTATATCTGTTCAAAACCAACTTATCCGCCCCACGGTTGTTTGCATAGTCAGTAAAAAGTCAACTCACTGATCAACTTTGAGCTTGGCAAAAGGCTATCGTACTAAACTTCCCAGTACTTCTGATCCATACAAATGGCGGGAGGAAAGGCATTTTTATATATACTTTGCAATATGCTGTCCATCTTTTTCAACGATCTGCAAGCCTGTTCCTGGGTAATCAGCCCCTGTTCAAGAGCTATTGCAAGTTCATCCGCATCCAGAACCTTCATTGTGCCGTCAGGCATAAGTTTAACATCGAGCAGCAGATCTACTAATGTGTACTGGTTAATAGCTTTATCAAATTTAACATCAATTATGTCGCAGTACCAATATGCAAACCTCTTATCAGCATCATAAAACCTACTGATCTTAATGCCTTCTTTTAGGAAGGTGTATGAAATCCCACCCGAAATATCAGCTCTGGGTTTAATTGCCTTCCATCGTGTAATTAATATGTCCTCGTCAAGGTATAGCAGCTCATCGCTTGAAATATCAACAGTTTCAAAGGGTATAAATCTGGTTCTTAAAATACTCGGTTTATTCATATATTCTCCTAAAATCGTCGAAATTTGCTTATGGTTATTATACATTAGAATTAAAGGTTTTTGAAGATTTATATGTGTTTAATTGCATTGTATTAAATTTATAAATTCATTTCGCTTAATTATATTATGGTCATTTATCGCCTCACTATATAAATTATTCTCAGGTGCGCAAATAGTTACGCTATATATTTCCCATTTTTTTACTATTAAATGTAGTTTTGTTATAATGTAAACAAACTTTTGGATTTAAAAGGTGGTCTGATTATGAAGCAGTCAAAATGCTGCGGCAATTGTGAGCGGGGTATTCCCTTGCACCTAACCAGAGACATATTATGTAAATATCGTGGGGTTGTAACCCCTGATTATGTTTGTTTCAAATATAAGAACTCGGCTGATAAGGGTTCCAATCAGCAGGTTTCATATAAGTGCGCTCATTGTGAGTATTTTTTAGTCCAGTTGGACTCTCCGAATCAGGATATAGGAAAGTGCAAGTTATTCTCGGCTAGAGAATATGATGGTAAAACAAGAAATGCATGTTCAAAATTCTCAAAAAAAATTCTTATTAATGAAGTCTCATAAAAAGTTCATATAAGTGTTATTTTCCCGCTATGTTCTTCCGATATAAATATAGACGTGAAATTAGTTCGGGATAAAAAAATATGCTTACTATCTGAATATATAAGTATGATTTATTCAGCACTGTAACAGATGCATATTTTATTGTATAATAGTCTTAGCTATTACTTACCAGTCACAGATAAACATTTGCCTGGACTCAGCATATTGCTGGGGAGCATGGAGGGGTTACATGAATTTAGATATTAATTCCATATTCAATCAAAAGCTTGCAGAGATCGAAAGCAGGTTAGCCAGCATAGATCCGAGCTTAGCTTCCGGAAATTCAGAGACATCCGAGATTCCATTTGAAAAATACCTGGCTGATGCTTCTTTATTAGGATTGGGAGATACTCTTCTGGGTGATGACTCATCCTCTTTGATAGACTCAAACAGCTGGACAGGCTTGTTAAAGAATTTGAATAAGGATAATGACACAACTTCATTAAATGTGTTAAGAGCTGAAGCTGCATTATCAAAATCAAAAGCTTATATGCCGAAGGATCAGACAGAGCTTATGAGCATTATTAACAATGCCATTGATTACGCATCACAGAGATATGGAGTTGACAAAGACCTTATAAGGGCAGTTATGAAGCAGGAATCCTCATTTAACCCGAGGGCAATTTCTACTGCAGGCGCGCAGGGGCTGATGCAATTAATGCCAGGAACAGCCGACGCTCTTAATGTGTCAGATCCTTTTGATATTGTTCAGAATATCAACGGAGGAACCCAGTATTTAAAGGATCAGCTTACAAGATTCAACGGTGATGTTAGCCTGGCTTTGGCAGCGTACAATGCCGGACCGAATGCTGTAGACAAGTACGACGGAATTCCGCCTTATACCGAAACTCAAAATTATGTTCAAAAAGTGACAGAATACTATAATCAATATAAGATGTTAACAAGCCGCTGATAAAGCGGCTTTTCTTATCTTATTCAGGTAGTGGTGGGGAATCTGTCGCCCAAAATATATTTCCAGAAAAATAGAACTTTTTATACAACTTTTATTCACAATATCCACATATTTATCCACAACTCTGTAACTATGATTATTGTTATATTTCGAGATATTTCCACAGAAGTGGGATTTTATTCACAGATAATTATTCACACACAAATAAATTATCCTTCAAATCCTTTGTATTCAAGCATTTGCAGATTTATTTACAATATTTGTTAAAATCCTCACATGACCTTATATCCATTATTATTACAGCAAAACAAGTTTTTTTATGTTTTTATACAAGCTGTGGATAACTTTTGTAAATCCTTGTCTGATTATCCCAATTTAAGTCCTGGAATTGCATTTAAATCCATTCCCGATCTCTTCCCGCTCATATATTCAAAATATGCTGCACAACCTATCATAGCAGCGTTATCAGTACATAAAACCAGAGCGGGATACATAACCTCTATCCCCTGCTTTGCTGCCTCTTTTTTCATTTCGCTTCTAAGCTGGGAATTAGCTGCAACACCACCGGCAAGAGCTATTTTTCCAACGCCCTTCATTTTAGCGGCACTTATTGTATTTTTAACCAAAACATCGACTACCGCCTGTTGGAAGCTCGCTGCAATATCGGGTATATTTATTGGTTCTCCAGTTTGTTCAAGCCTGTTAAGATGGTTCAGAACAGCTGTCTTTAAACCACTGAAGCTAAAGTCCAAAGAGCCGTCCTCAAAATATACTCTCGGGAATTTGATTGCCTTACTATCCCCCTGGGCAGCATATTTATCTATCAAGGGGCCTCCGGGATAACCAAGTCCTATTGCTCTGGAGATTTTATCGAAGGCTTCTCCCGCAGCATCATCTCTGGTTTGACCCAGAATTTCAAACTTGTTATAACTCTCAACCTGTACAATATGGCTGTGACCTCCTGATGCCACCAGACATATAAACGGAGGTTCCAGCTCAGGATACTGTAAATAGTTTGCAGCTATATGCCCTTCAATATGATGAACCCCGATGAGAGGCTTTCCTGTTGTAAATGCTATTGCCTTTGCAGCTGTAAGACCAACCAGCAGTGCACCTACCAACCCCGGACCATAAGTTACACCGATGGCATCTATATCGTTCAATGAAACATTGGCTTCTTCCAACGATTGATTTATTACCGGCATAATAAGCTCAACATGCTTTCTGGACGCTATTTCAGGAACAACGCCCCCATATTTTTTATGCAGATCAACTTGTGAAGAAATAACATTTGACAATACATACCTGCCGTTTTTAATTACTGAAGCAGAAGTCTCATCACAACTGCTTTCTATTCCAAGAATAAGTGTATCCATCTGTTTTGCCTCCAAAAATATTCAAATGCCTCCACCTTAATAACTACCAAAAAAGGAGGCATATAGCTTCTAAGAAATATAATAGCCTAAGAAATATAATAGCCTAATGAAGGTTTTTTATCAAGGCAGGCATCAAAGTATGATAAAAGGACAACAAAAAAACATGGAGCTTTGTGGGCTCCATGCCCCTAAAAGGAGAAATGCTAATGTTCAACCTTATATTACCAAATCCTATACCCCATTAAAATAGACTATAGCTACCAATCTGTTTAGTCCTAAAGTCCCATTTAATATTGGGATAAAATAATACAAAATCCCGTATGTTTTTGCGTATTTTCTTAAAAATCTACACGATTTATGCTGCTTTATCCTTGGATTTGTAGGCAGCAACATATTTACCCTTGCTGTCTTTTATGAATGGTCTATCCTTTTCCGGGATTTGCCAGAATCCCCTTTCTTCAGCGATGGCTGTATCCTGCAAGTCGTTGAAATATGCCTTAAGCAGGGTATTGGGACTGTAAAAGACGCTAATTGCGTATCCGTTTAGGACCATATATCCATTATAATAGGTTTCATCGTCAAGAATAACATGAGCGAGTAGCCTGTCAAACTGATCGGTAGTATCTTTTTCAAAAATAAGTTTTACTTTTTGGTCTATAAGCATTTCTTTTGTAATCGATGAAGCCTCTTTTGAAAAAGGCTGCGGTTCTACTCCCGCCTTAACGGATTCCGGCGTGTCTATATCAAGCATTCTCACCTTATATACATTGTCTTTGTATTTGATATGGAATGTGTCGCCATCGGTAACTTTTGTAACCAGGGCGTTTATATAGCCAAAGGGGACTATTCCTTCCTGTTCCGCTTTTAGAAGCTCTGAAGGGAAAGTAACTTTTAAGTGTGTTTCCTCTTTTGAAGCCGCAGGTCCAGTGTAACTACTCTTGATGTCGCTGGATAGTGCGCTGTCGGCAGATGAGCCGTTCGGTAAATTGGCTCCCTGATTGGTAATCAAACTTCCTATTGCGATAATTGCTGCTGTTGCTAGTGTTGCTAGTGCGGATATGGTCTTTTTCTTCATTGAAGTCACCTTTCATGTTATTTACCAAGGTAATTATACTACATAATATTCTTATTTTGCGGCTGAATTGCGGAGCATGAAAAAACCGCATTTTCAGTTGACTGAATGTGCGGTAGTAAAATAAATCTTGATGTATATAGAACTCAACTACAAATAGGAACTTGTTCAATACAAACCGTATTAAAACCATTTGCATGGAATACGTAAAAATACATCTTCAATTGGCTTAAATCCTATCTTCTCATAAAATCCTGCCGCTGTTTCCGTCTGAACCAGCCACTCTGAGTCAGGAAAATATTCTCTGCATCTTCTTACCAACTCTTTTCCTATCCCGTGATTCTGGAAATCTGGCATAACAGCCAAGTCATATATGATAGACCTAAATATTCTGTCACTAAGTACCCTAACGCATCCAACCAATTTATTATCCACCCATGCAGAAATAACGATTGTAGAATTAATAAAAGGAACATTAAAATTCTCCAACATAGACGGGGTTATCGTTCCATCAGACCACCCTATCGCCTTAAACAAATCATGTAACCCCTCACATGGTAAGTCTTTTCTTGTATCGTATACTATTTGCATAAGTACCCCACAAATCCCTGTTTATCCATTTGATAATAATACTATATCTAGGACGTTACTGTGTCAAGTTACAATCCTCACCACACTATTCAGTTTTCAACGATCATGTATCCGTTGTTATCTATTCAAATTGCGTAGCAATTTAGGCGCTATCTATAAATGCCCCTTTGACCATTAAAAAAATCATTTATCGCATCTTCGTGTTGTTGTACAAATAATTTTGGAATTTTACCTTTAGGAAAAAACTTTAAGTCATAGGTCTCAATCCTATCAACAGTGAGAAATCCGTTTGTGATAACGCCCTTAAATAAATAACATATGGACTGAGTATGATCTCCATTTGGATATTCTGTAAAATACTTCGAATATACCCCCACTAAATACTCTACTTTAATATCAAGTCCTGTCTCTTCTTTAATTTCTCTTATTGCTGCTTCCTCTATCGATTCACCAATTTCCATTGCACCTCCTGGTAAACCCCAAAGCTCGCCTTTATCACTTCTTTTTTGAAGTAATATGTCGCCGTTTTCGTTAGTAATACATGCCCCTGAAAAGTTTAAGATAATAGTATTATGCCCCACCTTACTTCTTATCCATTTAATATAATCGCTCAATATTATTCCCCTATTATTTTGTACTTTGGCTTTAAATTATATAATTTTGATTTAGATTTAATGTATCCATATTATTACAATAAGTACTGTATCCGTAAATTAAGTAATAGTCAATATTATCTATTTCTGAAGTATTAATTTTCATTTTTTTCATTCGCAATAGATTTTTTTTTTGCAATAAACAAGCACATTCGTTAACTGAATGTGCGGTAGTGGTCATTTTATTAGTCAATCAAAAATTAATACTTTTGAAATCCAAAATGTATCTTTCTATGACTTCTACATCTGGAGGATTAATTTCGAGTGGTAAATTATTAATTCCAAAGAATTGAAGCAAACTGCATTCCATGTCATTGTTCTGTAAATTGCCGTTAAATTCACTTGCAGTGAACACAGTAACAACATTGTATACTTCATCTCCATGAGGATAGTATTTTATCTTTGGACTTTATTATTACACTTGTTCCACACTAAATTAGTGGCCTTTTTCCAACCAATTTTCTCAGTTCAAGTATATAAGCACTCATAACTTTCTATCCTGCCTATTCCTAGATAATATAACTAAATCTAACTAAAGTAGCTTAGATATGATTACAATTAATACTATATATGGAATCTTTCTGAGTTTCAACCACTACCGCACTATTCAATTAATAACGTTCAAATATCCTGCTCCGCTATCCCGCTAATTCGCGTCCAAACAATAAAAAAGCACCGCGTTATCATTTACTGATCTGACCCCAAAAGTCAGGCTATAAAAAACAGCCCGTTTAACATAATGCTAAACGAAGCTGTTTTTTCATAAGTGTATTGGCCGATATCACTTAAGACTTAATTTCAGAGTCAAATTTGTTTGGTTATCGAACATACTACTCTAACTATCTAAACTTGTTTTGTGTT
Organism: Bacillota bacterium; assembly: GCA_023412635.1. Classification (GTDB taxonomy): domain Bacteria; phylum Bacillota; class Clostridia; order Acetivibrionales; family DSM-1351; genus Ruminiclostridium. Next base: position 1,101 of record JAEYNI010000078.1, on the reverse strand, counting down.
GGCTTGATTTATTTTGTACATTTTTCAATATAATATACTTTCAGTACTTCCGCACTAACTTACATCCCCGTGTCGTACACGAAAAAAATCCACGTGCCGTGGATTTTTTTCTACCGTACTTCCACGTTGATATAAGTTGTGCTCACGTACTGAAAGTTTAATTTCACATTTCGATATTCGTACAATCTATCTATAGCCAACAATCGGTCCTAAGATGATAGTTTGTTCAAGCATAGTTCAGAAGTACACAAACATATTTGACAGTCTTCCATTCCTGCGCCACTGCCCGTGTCGTACACGAAAAAAATCCTCGTGCCGTGGATTTTTTCTACCGTACTTCCACGTGGACGTAAGTTGTGCTCACGTACTGAAAGTTTAATTTGACATTTCGATATTCGTACAATCTATCTATAGCCAACAATCGGTCCCATGATGATAGTTTGTTCAAGCATAGTTCAGAAGTACACAAACAAATTTGACAGTCTTCCATTCCTGCGCCACTCACCGTGCCGTACACGAAATAAATCCACGTACCGTGGATTTATTTCTACCGTACTTCCACGTTGATATAACGAGGCGTTAGATTTGGTTACCGTCACAGATGGTTACTTAATATCCAAAGTAATTGCTAGGTCCCCTGGGCTGTCAGTACTGTTACCGGAACTGCGCTGTTTATAGTAGCCTCATCCTTTCTGTCTATCACGTCGGCATTAAAGATGGCTTTCATTACCTGTCCGATATTATCAACAGCTATAACTTCTATATCCATATCTTCAAACAACTCCTGATAATTTTCCTTCGGGATAAATACCTTCGTAATTCCGGCAGTTCTGGCGGCATCCACCTTAGAAACAACCCCTCCCACAGGCTTTACCTTGCCCTTGATGGATATCTCCCCAGTCATGGCAATATCGCCACTTACAGGTATATTCTTAACTGCCGAATATACAGCAGTGGCTATTGTTATCCCGGCTGAGGGGCCATCTATCGGTATGCCGCCCGGAAAGTTCAGGTGAATTTCATAATCCTTGAAATCTATATCAAGATATCTCTTCAGAACTGTCAGAACGTTTTCAACAGAAGCTTTGGCAGAGCTGGTTC
>JAEYNI010000022.1 GCA_023412635.1 Bacillota bacterium | reverse complement strand
CTCTGTCCCTGCATAACAAGAAAAGGCTGAGTAAGTCTTTTCGCCATCCCCATTACATCATAGCTTTTCATATCACTGAAATAGAACTCATTGCCCATGGTATAAGAGTCAGGAGGGTTTTTAGGATCAAAACCATCTGATTTAAGCAGGTTTACCTGTTCAGTTATATATTCAACCTGTCCCTGGCTTGAATAACCTTTTTTCTGCAAATACTGATAGTACTCTGGGAAAATTTCATACTGCGGCCTTGAAATACCATTAATGATAATTCCGGCTTTAAATGTGTCTCCCGCAGTCGTCAATATTCGAGGTAATGCATACCCTCCGAGGCCATAGCCTAGAGCAATTATTTTTGTATTGTCTATTTCACGAACACTTTTCAGGTATTCTGCCGCTTTATATACATCCTGCTCAATTTCTTCATTCAGAGTTACATTTGCTACAGACTGCATTTTTGTACTATGTACTAATGACCTTTTGTCATACCTTAGCACTGCAATATTGTTGGCAGCAAGACCTACAGCTAAATCTCTAAAGGGTTTTATACTTCCCGTAGTACCATCCCTGTCGACCGGGCCTGAGTCATGTACCAAAATTACAACCGGAAAAGGTCCCTTCCCCTCAGGCAGTGTAAGTGTTCCCGGAAGCTGCCATGGACTACTTCCAAAGCTAACTTCCTTTTCGAGAAAACTGACCTTTGATATATAACTGGGTTCCGGTGCCGGTTCAGCCTGTTTACTCTGTATCCCCAATTCATCAATTTTTCCTTCACTGTCAAATTTTATGGTATACCAGATATTTTGAATTTCCTTGAAGGGTATTCCAATAGTCTTATGTACAGTGTTTGACCAAAATTCAACTTTTTGGTCTTGGAGCTTGAGTGCAGTAACATTTTCAGCAAGTGACTTCAGATATTCATTAGTAATGTAATTGGAAAACGATTTGCTTAAAAGTGCTGAGGCCTCATCAATACTACCTTTCAATAGTAGTTCATTAAACTGTTTACCAATAATAGCTAAGCAGTCCTGTTCTGAGATATCAACACCAAGTTCACTATTAATTACACTTAAAGGCAGTTGAGTTCTACCCCCTGAAATTATGATCTCGTCCTCCAAAGTTTTTTCTATTCCATTGGAGGTAATAATATTACTGCCTACTTTCAGTTCCAGTATATTGTCATTATATTTTAATACGGCAGTTTTAAGCTCAGGTTTCCAGGATATATCTCCTCCAAGGCTCTCACAAATGTACTTGACCGGGTATATATTTTCCTTTTTATCACTTGTGTTGTCGCCTGCTGCGTTAGCAGTACTGATAGATAAATTTAATATAAAGGTAGTGCAAAGAAAGAGTACGAATTTTTTCATAAAATGCTCCGGATTAATTAAGACTTTTATTTAATGTATATGGGTATTCTTTTGAATTTCATTAGGTTACCATGATTATATCTATAATAACATATTAACCTGTATTAAAAAATTACGGTATTTTCAAATTTACATTTCAAATGTATTATGAAGATATAAGGTAACTTTAAGGTAATTAAAGGACAATCCAATGATAAATTTTTTCTATTAAAGTAAAAAAGGCTGATTCAGTTCTTTCACCGAATCAGTCCTATCATTTGCTATCATGCTCTAATTCTCTGCATTTACTGCACAAACCATAAAATTGCACTCTATGATCTTTAACCAGAAAACCGTTCTTTATTAGTATCTGCTCTTCCAGAGAGTCCAGAAGATCCTCCTCAACCTCAGCTACTGAACCGCAGGAGCTGCAAATCAAATGATGGTGACGGTGATCTTCATTAGGCTTAACAAGCTCATAACGGCTAAAGCCATCATCAAAATCAAGCTTGTGTACCAACCCCAGCTTGTCAAGAAGAATCATTGTTCTGTATACTGTCGCAAGCCCAATTTCAGGATTCTTTTCTTTTACAATATTAAAAAGTTCTTCTGTACTTACATGTTGACCGGAGCATTGAATCATAGCTTCGAGAATTGCAGCCCTCTGGCCGGTGAACTTGTAGCCACATTCCTTCAATTTCTCCTTTAAAAAGGCACTATCACCAGTATTCAAAACAAAACTCCCCTCAGTCTTTTTTACAGGTCTTCCACAAAGAGCAGCCTTTGCAGTCTTCACACCCTTTTTTATTAATATATATTTTACCACATCTTGGGCATTTTGTATTTTCTTTTTTAATGTTATTCCTAATAACGGTGCTATCATAAGTGTAACTGCACTCAGGACACTTAATTAACATATATCTACCTTCCTTCAACTGCAACTGTTTGCCAGGCAAATCACAGATCAAATTAACAAGGACTTGAAGCAATTTAGATTACAAACCTTGCCAGAACCCCTCCGATCAGAAATGCTATGGCAAAACTTCCAAGCCATATTGCACTTGCCTCAAGTTTTGATCTTTCCTTGAATATCATAATGATTGAAGCTACACATGGTACAAATAAGGTTATGGTTATCAGTGCTACAAACATTTGGCCGTTTGTTAATACCATATGGCTTAAGCCGGCCGCTCCGAAGTCTCTCCTGATTATGCCCATAATAAATACTACCGATGCCTGATCAGGTAACTTCAGCCATTGTATAGTCACTGGTGCTATCGCATGCTCAATGGCAGTTAAAGCTCCTGTATATTGTAATACGGTAATTAAAACAGCACCGATAGCAAATATCGGAGTTGCTTCAAATATAAATGCCTTTGTTTTCACCATGGTCTTCTTCAATACATTCATTGCCTGAGGCAGCCTGATAGGCGGCAAATCAATAAACAGCGAAGTGGATTCTCCCGGAAGGAACCTATTCATCAAGGCCCCGGAAATCCCGAATATTAATATTAATATCACAGTATAGCCAATTATATACTTAAAGCCTAAAGGAGTCAGAAGACCGATTATTACTCCGAACTGAGCAGAGCAAGGAATGGTCAGTCCCAGTAAAAAAGTAGCAATGATTCTTTCCCTTTTTGAGCCCAATAACCTTGTGGTCAAAGTAGCCATGGTAACACAACCGAAGCCAAGAATAAGCGGAATTATTGCTCTTCCGTTCAATCCAACCTTTGACAGTGCTTTGTCGGATAGAACTGCAATCCTTGGCAGAAGGCCTGAATCCTCCATCAGAGACATTAACAGATAAAAACCTATGGTAAGGGGAAGCAAAAGCCCCAGCATATAAATAGGAGTCATTGTCAGAAGCCCAAAATCACCAATAAAAAGACTACCTAAAAATGAATCCTTAGGTATAAAACTCAGAATATTTTCAATAAAAGGCTTATAAATCCCCTCCATAACTGTGGCTTCGGTAAAGTCAACCACAATTTGAGCGATAAAAACACCTATAAACCAGAACATTGCAGTTAAAATTACAAGTAGAATAGGAAGTCCGGTGATGGGCTTCAACATAAGCCTGCCCAGCTTTGTACCGAAACTTGATCCCTCAAAGGAATCCGAAACCACTTCATTGATTATTTTGTCAACTCTTTCTCTTCTTTTTTTATAAATTTCATCGCGTTTGTCACCGGGCTTCAGGCCTTTTCTTTCAGAAATCACCTCATCCTCTTCCAGAACGAGTAACGCCTCCGCATCAGAGACTTTAGAAGATACCATCTCAGAGATCATTTCCTGAATTCCTTCAGTTTTATTTCCGACTCTGGCATTTGTGATATTTTTCTTTATATCATCAATCCCGATGCCTTTTAGTGCTGAAGTAGCAAACACTTCTACCCCAAGAAATCCGGAAAGCTTTTTTATGTCTATTTTTATACCATTTTTCGTCGCCTCATCGATAAGATTGACTGCAACTATTACCTTTTTTCCCATATCAATAAGCTGCTGTGTCAAAAAAATGTCTCTCTGCATGTGGACAGCATCAATAACATTCAGAACGACATCTCCGTTGAGAATTACATCCCTGGCTACTCTTTCCTCATCGTTAAAGGAGGATACACCATATATTCCTGGAGTATCCTCAACTATATAATCATCAAACCGTCCGGTGCTTATATCTACCGTCGTTCCCGGGAAATTCGACACATCAACATATTTACCTGTAAGTGTATTAAAGAAAACCGACTTGCCTACATTCGGATTTCCAACAAGAACAAGGTGCTCTTTATTTTGTTTCATAAATACCCCCAAGTGACCTTCAATTAACTTACCTTTGAAATAACTATTTGTTGAGCAAGCTTTCTGCTGATAGCTACTTCTTGCATTCTGTTCTGCAATACAATTGGACCGGAAGGAAGTTTTTCAGAACATTTCAGTTTTGAACCCTCATATATACATAAACGAATGGCTTGAGCACGGATATCCTTATCCTTGATTGATAATATTTCTACTTCTTCTCCTCTATTCACCATATCCAATGTCATATATACCCCGCCTTCAAACATTATATTAATTTGATAATAATTCTCATTTATCTTTCAATACTATATTAAATCAATTGATAATCATTGTCAATAAGAAACGTGTTAAAAGTTTGTCAAAATTTACACAAAAAAAAGAGAGCTTGCGTAGTCAAAAATGTTACATATGTATAATAGTCTAATGTTACTTACACCCCTTATACGGATTTGAAAAGGCCTTTCAATTTCCGTATAAGGGGCTCATGCACATTAACGTTTATTTACATATTTTGTTTATTCTAGGCAGCTTCTCTTTTCTTTATACTAATATGAAAACTTTTGAATATACTTTCTACTTTCCGCAGCAAACCTTGTATTTCTTTCCACTGCCGCAGGGACATGGGTCGTTCCTTCCTACTCTATCCTTATTAGTTACAGGCTTTTTAGGTTCGTTATCTCCATGGCTGGCATTTACCGGTTCGGCTACCTTTTCACGCTGAGGAGCATGTTCTCTATCAATTCTGGATCTCACCAACAGTCTGATGGAATCCTCCTGAATTGATTTGATCATTTCTTCAAACATCTGGAAGCCTTCGAACTTGTATTCTATAACAGGATCCCGCTGTCCGTAAGCTCTCAAGCCAATACCATGCTTGAGCTGATCCATTGCATCTATGTGATCCATCCACTTTTCATCAACAATTTTAAGAAGTACTACTCTTTCCAGTTCTCTCATAAGATCTGTTCCGAGATCGTTTTCCTTATACTCATAAATCTTGTTGACAATATCCATGAGTTCTTCCTTTAAATCTTCCTTTTCATAACTGGGCCTATCTTCTACCGCTACTTGTAAAGCTCCCTGTGGCAGGAATACACTTTCCAGGTAACCTGTCATTGATTCCCAATCCCAGTTTTCAGCGTATTGGTTTTCTGCACAATAGGTCGCAATAACGCCATCTATAATACTCTCAAACATCTTAATGAAGTAGTCCCTCAAATTATCCCCGTTAAGAACAGTCTTTCTCTGGGCATAGATAACTTCTCTCTGCTTGTTCATAACATCGTCATATTGCAGGACTCGCTTACGCACGTCGAAGTTTCTTCCTTCTACCTTCTTCTGGGCATTTTCGATGGCATTGGAAAGCATTCTATGTTCAATTGGCTGGTCATCCTCCAAACCAAGTGCATTTACTATACTTGTAAGTCTTTCAGAACCAAACAGCCTCATGAGATCATCTTCCAGTGAAATGTAGAATCTTGATGATCCAGGGTCACCCTGACGTCCAGAACGACCTCTCAGCTGATTGTCAATACGTCTGGATTCATGTCTTTCAGTACCTATAATATGAAGACCACCGGCCTCAACAACCTTTTCTCTCTCGGAATTAGTTATCTGTTTATACTTGTCATTCAGCTCCTTAAAGCGGCTTCGGGCCTCATGTATCAGTTCATCATCTGTGTCGTTGAAACTGGTTGAAGCACTGATAAGTTCTTCAGAATAGCCAAGCTTTCTCATTTCCTGTTTTGCCATAAATTCTGAATTACCGCCGAGTACTATATCGGTTCCTCTACCAGCCATGTTGGTAGCTATTGTAACAGCTCCCAGTTTGCCCGCCTGTGCAATGATCTCCGCTTCCTTGTCATGATATTTCGCATTAAGCACCTGATGAGGTATTCCTTTGCGTTTAAGGATTCCACTCAGGAACTCTGATTTTTCAATGGTAATTGTACCTATAAGCACAGGCTGACCTTTCTTATGGCACTCTACAATTTCCTCTATTACAGCGTTGAATTTGCCTGCTTCATTTTTGTACACAACATCAGGGTTATCCTTACGTATCATTTCCTTATTTGTAGGGATAACAATAACATCAAGCTTATATATTGTGTTGAATTCACCTTCTTCAGTTAAAGCAGTACCGGTCATACCCGCTAGCTTCGAGTACATTCTGAAGTAGTTCTGGAAGGTTATTGTAGCAAGAGTTTTGCTCTCCCTCTCAACCTTTACCCCTTCCTTTGCCTCAATAGCCTGGTGGAGCCCGTCACTGTAACGTCTTCCATACATCATTCTTCCTGTAAATTCATCTACAATTATTACTTCTCCATCCTTAACAACATAATCCTTTTCATTTTTCATAAGACCATGTGCTCTGATTGCCTGGTTGATATGGTGAGATATAGTCATATTTTCAGGATCAGACAGGTTTTCAAGGCCAAAGTACTGCTCAGCCTTTTTTATACCATTTGCTGAGAGAACTACTGTGTGAGCCTTTTCATCAACTATATAATCCTCATCGAATACTTCGTCACTGTCAACCTTGTCATCCATTTGCTTGATTACCTTAGCTTTTAGCTTCAAAGCAAAGGAGTTAGCCTTTTTATAAAGGTCTGTGGACTTGTCTCCCATACCTGAAATTATAAGTGGTGTTCTGGCCTCGTCAATAAGAATTGAGTCAACTTCATCGACAATTGCAAAATTAAGGTCTCTTTGAACCATATCTTCCTTGTAAATCACCATATTGTCTCTAAGGTAATCAAAGCCCAACTCATTATTTGTACCGTAAGTAATATCGCAATTGTACGCCTGGCGTCTTTCGTCGTTCGCCATATCATGTACAATAAGACCTACTGTTAGTCCCAGGAAGGTATATATTTTACCCATCTGCTCGCTGTCACGCCTTGCAAGGTAGTCATTAACCGTAACAACATGCACACCTTTTCCTGACAGCGCATTGAGGTATACAGGCAAGGTGGCTACTAAAGTTTTACCTTCACCTGTTTTCATTTCAG
>JAEYNI010000379.1 GCA_023412635.1 Bacillota bacterium | reverse complement strand
ATACACCCACCAAGCCAATTACAGAACCCGCCGCAATTAGGAAATATAAACGGTTATCAATTGCATATCTGGGTATTTTGCTGATATTATGCTGCGTTTTGGTGCTTTTTAACCTGAAAATGTATGTAATAGCCATCGGTTTCGGTATTTTACTTGAGATATTTACCATAACCCCTGCGGGGCACAGCTTTTTTAGTTCTATAAAAAACGGGTTAAATAAAAGGGTTTCTGTCCGTCGGTATAATTGATTATGAAAATGTTACTACTTGATCAAACAACTGATAAGAGGTTTTGTGTATGATTGAAGTCTTAATTGATAACAGCCTGGTTGCGAAAATAATACTTAATACAATATTTGTATCAATTCCGGAAGAACTGTATCTTGTAATGTTTACTTTAATTCTGGTTGGAGAATTTGAATACTGGAAGGAGCCTGAATGTAAAAGGCTTATCAACAGGTTCGACTATGTCAGGGTCTTTCTACCCACTGTTACAGGCGCTTTAATATCAAATATTATGATTAATACAGGTCTGAACCATGGTCTCTTCCAGTTTATATCTCCAATAATTACATTTATTATTATTGTATTTACAAATGATATCTTTGGGGACGCAAGTGCAATAAAGTGGATAGTAAAATCATTAATTATCTTTTTGATAGCGTTTCTTTCAATTGGTATTATGGAGTTACTTTATTTACCACTAATATTATACGGGACAGGTAAAACAATAGTTCAAATACATGATAATTTCATAATTTACTTTTTGGTATCACTTCCGTCACGTTTTATGCAGTACTCCTTACTTCTATATCTCATAAGTAGAAAGCGTACACTACTAAGGGGACGGTTGCTAAAAAATCTTTTGACTACTCCCTTACTCACTACAATATTTTCTTTATTAGTTCTTTCTAATATTACATTTTTGTGGTATTTATACAAGTCAATAGTATTCGACAAAGTACTAATATCTAATTCATATATCTCTCAAATGGTAATTATTACGAGTGTCGTAATATTTCCTATTCTTAATATTTCAGGGTTTCTATGGGGCGTTTATCTTATAAAAAATAAGGAAGCCAGAGATAAAAAAAACGCATCCGAGAAATTGTATAAGTTATTGAATGATATGAAATCTTATTCAAATAATGAAAAATACGATAATATTCGGTGGAAGCTGAATGAAATTGGCGTGGGCATTGAGGAGGTTGCAAAAAAACTCTATAAAGAACATGAAACAGAGTGATTTAAACTATTCCTAATATAAAAGGAGGTCGATTGTAATGAAAGCATTTTTATTCTCTATTTTATCAAGTTTACTGTACGTACTGGTGTTATTATTTGGTGTTAAACCAGCTTGCTTCTGGGGACTCCATCAACCAAAAGTTCCTAATCTTAAGTAGGACTTAGTAAATCCGATAATTATGTAATAAATGAAAGATATTCAAAATCCACTTGTTTTATTTACCGTTTCATTTCTTTATTAAGTCTACTACTCGGGGTAGAAGTACGTTCCTTAATGTCCATGGCCAGTTCAATATATTGTTCGTTTGCGGGATCCAATATAAAGCTCCTTGCTTCTTCAGATAAGCAGCTTAAATATGGGTCCCGTATTTCACTGTAGCCGACTAAAAAATCCACAGATACCTTAAAATAATCTGCCAGCTGCTTTAGTCTGTCAATTGACGGCTCCCTTTTATTACTCACATATCCATTGAAGGTTGGTATTTTAATATTCATCTGGATAGCAGCTTCCTGCTGTTCCAAACCCTTTTCTCTGACCAATTCTTTTAATCTTTCACCTATTGTTTTATCCATTGATGTATATCCTCCCATCCCCTTACTAATCTTATTATAATTATAAATTTGTACATCTGTCAATTTATTACTTTTTATTCAAGCTTCATTTTGACATTTTTCAACTCATTTTTGTCATTTTTTTAGTTGACAAATTGCGTTTTGAATTTTATAATTAAATTAATGGCAATTTATTACATAATTCAACTATATTGGAAGGTTGCATTGCTAAACCATCATACCATTACATTCAAACAATTGAGTTTTTTGACATTTTATGAGACAAAAATGTAGGTTAAGGAGGTTTTGATATGCTAGTTGACGAAATTAACAAGTTAAGAGAGATTCTGAACGAACAAGTTGTAAACTGTAGTATGGACTATGAGGAGATTTTATCTCTAAGTCAGGACTTGGATGAGTTAATTGTCGAATACTATAAAAACGAACTTTCGGTTCGGAATACATATTCATCTGTCCTTTAAATCTCAATTTTATTGCATTGAAATACTTAATAGTATATAATTTTTATGGTATTTTTGATGTTAGAAATAATGAGAGGATAGATATATTAATGAAACTAGGTATTGTTGGACTTCCGAACGTAGGTAAAAGTACACTGTTTAATGCCATAACAAAAGCAGGTGCTGAAAGCGCAAATTACCCGTTCTGTACTATTGAACCAAATGTAGGTATTGTAGCAGTTCCCGATGAAAGACTGGATAAACTGGCCGAAATGTATAATCCTGATAAGATAACTCCTACAGTCATAGAATTTGTTGATATCGCAGGACTTGTTAAGGGAGCCAGTAAAGGTGAAGGTCTGGGAAATAAATTCCTTTCCCATATCAGAGAAGTAGATTCGATCGTTCATGTTGTAAGGTGTTTTGAGGACGGAAATATAGTCCACGTAGACGGTTCTATTGGACCCAGGAGAGATGTTGAAACCATAAATCTCGAATTGATATTTGCAGATCTGGAAATGCTGGAAAGGAGAATCGACAGAACCAGAAAGAATCTCAAATCCGGCGATAAGAAGTTCCAGATTGAAATAGAGCTTCTTGAATCAATAAAAGCTCATCTTGAAAGCGGCAAGCCTGCCAGATCCATGACCTTTGACAGTGAACAGCAGCAGATGGTGGATCAGCTTTTCCTTATTACGTTAAAACCAGTTCTGTACGCAGGAAATGTATCTGAAAACGACCTCTCTTCTCTGGAAGGTAATAAGTTTTTAGCTGAGCTGAAGGAATTAGCTGCAAGCGAAGGTTCTGAAGTTATGGTTATCTGTGCCAAGGTTGAGGAAGAAATTGCTCAGCTGGCCGATGAGGAAAAGGCCGACTTTCTTGAAGCAATGGGACTTGACGAATCTGGTTTGGACAAGCTTATTAAAGCAAGCTACAAAATCCTCGGCCTTATCAGTTATCTTACTGCAGGCCCACAGGAAGTAAGAGCCTGGACAATTATCAAGGGTACAAAGGCTCCACAGGCAGCTGGTAAAATTCACAGTGACTTTGAACGAGGCTTCATACGTGCTGAAATTGTCGCCTACAATGACCTTATGGCCTGCGGCACATACACTGCTGCAAAAGAAAAGGGCCTTGTAAGATCCGAAGGGAAAGAATATGTTATGCAGGACGGAGATGTAACTCTGTTCAGGTTTAATGTGTAAGATAGATTTTTTGAAAAAAACAGCTTCTATGATCAATTAAAAATTAATCATAGAAGCTGTTTTTTAAGTCTTTATTCCTTATTCGCTATAACCTCTATTACCTCTTGAACTTCTGTCTCACGTAAAACTTCATTAAGATCAATAATTGAGAATAGTTTTTCGTCTTTTTTTCCAACACCTTTTATGTACTTTTTATTGTTTACTT
>JAEYNI010000327.1 GCA_023412635.1 Bacillota bacterium | reverse complement strand
ATATGTTATAAGCGAAGGTGTACCTTTAAAAGGAAAAGTAAGAGTAGATGGTGCAAAGAATTCAGTTCTTCCGATAATAGCTGCATCCCTGTTAGGTGAGTCAAAAAGCATTATTGAAGAAGTCCCGAATTTATATGATGTCAGTGTGATGTGTGAACTTATCAGGTCACTGGGGGCTGAGGTAGAACCAATTCCGGGCTCCAATTCCATAGGCTTTCACGCCAAAGATATCACTAATTCAACGGCACCCTATGAATTAGTTAATAAACTCAGGGCTTCTTTTTTAATAATGGGCCCCATGCTGGCAAAAACAGGGTTTGTAAGAGTAGCACTGCCTGGAGGCTGTGCTATAGGATCGAGGCCTGTAGATTTACATTTGAAGGGATTCACGGCATTAGGAGCTGAGATAACCCAGGGGCACGGCTATATTGAAGCAAGAAGAACAAAAAGACTTACCGGTAATAAAATATATCTGGATTTTCCCAGCGTGGGCGCCACAGAAAACATTCTCATGGCAGCCGTATTGGCTGAGGGCCAGACAAGTATCGAAAATGCAGCTATAGAACCTGAGATAGTTGATCTTGCCAACTATCTGAATGAAATGGGGGCATCCATAAAAGGAGCAGGGACGGATACTATAAGAATAATGGGTGTTGAAAGTCTTCAGGGCTGCTCACACACTATTATTCCCGATAGGATTGAGGCAGGAACTTTTATGGTGGCTGCTGCAATAACCAACGGAGATGTGGAAATTGAAAATGTGGTACCTGATCATCTCAAGCCCATTATTGCCAAGCTTAAAGAAACCGGTCTTGAGATCAGCGAAGAATTAAGTTCAATAAGAATCAAAAGCAATGGCAGCTTAAAGCCGGTAGATGTGAAAACTCTCCCTTATCCCGGTTTTCCAACAGATATGCAGGCGCAGATGACGTCGCTTTTAAGCAGCACACAGGGAACAAGTATTGTAACCGAAACGATTTTTGAAAACAGGTTTATGCATATCAGTGAACTGAAAAGAATGGGTGCAAATATTAAGATTGATGGAAGGACTGCAGTTATAGAAGGAAGGCAATGTCTCACAGGAGCTTCGGTCAAGGCAACCGACTTGAGAGCCGGAGCAGCTTTGGTTTTGGCAGGACTGGCGGCTGAAGGTTCGACCGAGATAAGTGAAATACAGCACATCGACAGAGGTTATTGTCTACTTGATCAGAAGCTTAGAGCACTTGGTGCTAAAATTGAAAGAGTGGAAGAATAAGCATTGAGATAATTACCAAGGGTAAATAGCTATAATTGTTTCATTATTATGAAATAATTATAGCTATTTTAATTACAGAATTATATATATTCTTATAACGAATTTTAAGCACTTTGAGTCATCCACAAATTTAATTAACACAAAATGTGGATTCATAATTTAACTCCTAAATTAATATAAATAAACATGTCCGCTAAGCGGCTTTTTATTACTATTTGAATGCGCGCTCTGCGCGTATCAAAGCCACTTACAGTGGCTTGGGGGGCTAATATGAAGAAGGTCTGCCTTTACATAGTTTTAATGTTTCTGATAATCATTTTTATACCCATGCTATTTATTCGTGATTTCAGTATTATCCAGCAGCAGAGCAGCAGTACTGTAGATAAATCAAAAAAGGTATTAACTGTAAATGTTTATTTTGCTGATCAGAAAAAAATTGTAAAAATGAATCTTGAGGATTACATTATAGGGGTAATAGCCGCTGAAATGCCGGCCTCATTTGAAATGGAAGCTCTTAAGGCACAAGCAGTTGCAGCAAGAACTTATGCATTGGGGCGGGCCGCTAAGCTTTACGGTTCCTCCGAAACTGCTCATGACGGAGCGGATGTTTGTACCAGCCCCGGCCATTGTCAGGCATGGGTCAGCAAGGATACAGCAATGAGACGCTGGGGGCTTTTTTCATCATTCAAATACTGGAATAAGATATGTAAAGCTGTCAGTGATACGTCAGGGGAAATCATTGAATATAATAGTGTCATTATAAACCCGCTTTTCCATTCCAACAGTGGAGGACATACTGAAAATGTAGAGGATGTGTGGGCAGGAACAGCTACTCCATATTTGCGGGGGGTAGAAAGCCCCGGGGAGGATACCTTTTCTGAATACAAAACTGAAGTTGTATTAGAACAGGAGGATATGGTTAAAAGGCTAAAGTTGTTTTATCCGGACTTAAAATTAAAATCAAAGGACATTTTGTCCGACACTGAAATTAAAAAGTACTCGTCAGGTGACAGAGTTATGGAAATGAAAATAGGTAATATAACAATAAAAGGCACCGATTTTAGGAAGGTTTTCCAGTTGAAATCCGCCAACTTCAAGCTTTCCAAGCTAGCTGACGGGAGAGTAGCAGTTACAACCATAGGCTATGGTCATGGTGTGGGGATGAGTCAGTGCGGTGCAAATTATTTGGCAGAGAAAGGGTATACCTATTCGAATATTTTGAAATATTATTATCAGGGAGTGACTTTAAACAAAATTTCCGATTAGAGATACCGCGCAAAATAATCAATAAATGGGAGATTGCTCAGTGAATAAATTGTAAGTATAATTTCCATCTTTATGTATATTGTTGCCAATATAGGAAACAATAATTAATGGAGGTGGAATATATATTATGAAGAAACTTATTCCAGACGAAAAGAATTGGAAAAACAAACTGTCAAAATTCTTTA
>JAEYNI010000283.1 GCA_023412635.1 Bacillota bacterium | reverse complement strand
AAGCCGTGAAGGCTGTTTTCCGCTCCTGGGATAATCCACGAGCCATTGTTTACAGACGATTGAATGATATCCCCGGAGATTGGGGTACAGCTGTAAATGTTCAGGAAATGGTATATGGAAACATGGGTAATGATTCAGGAACAGGTGTTGCCTTTACCAGAAACCCATCAACCGGTGAAAAGAAGCTGTATGGCGAGTTCCTTATGAATGCTCAGGGAGAAGACGTTGTAGCAGGAATCAGGACACCTCAGCCAATGGAACAAATGAAAGCGGTTAATGAGGACGCGTACAACCAGTTTGTCGATATAGCTAATACGCTTGAAGCTCATTATAGAGATATGCAGGACATGGAGTTTACAATAGAAAAGGGTAATCTGTTCATGCTACAGACTAGAAATGGTAAACGAACTGCTGCAGCTGCTTTGAAGATAGCTGTTGATCTGGTAAGTGAAGGCATGATTACAAAACAGGAAGCTATAATGAAGGTTGATCCAAAGCAGCTGGACGCACTTTTGCATCCAAACTTTGAGCCCAAGGCACTCAAGGCTGCCAAGCCGATTGCTAAAGGGTTGCCTGCATCACCGGGAGCTGCAACCGGGCGTGTATACTTTGAAGCCGATGAGGCTGTAGAAGCTGCCAAAGGTGGAGAAAAGAAGATTATTCTAGTAAGAATGGAGACCTCACCTGAAGATATCGAGGGCATGCATATTTCTCAAGGTATCCTTACAGGGCGCGGAGGTATGACTTCACACGCTGCAGTTGTTGCCCGTGGTATGGGAACCTGTTGTGTCGCCGGCTGTAGTGAAATCAGGATAAATGAAGAAGAAAAATATTTTATAGATAAAGACGGAAAGAGATACGGAGAAGGTGATTGGATATCACTGGATGGTTCCTCAGGAAATGTTTATGGTGAAAAGCTGCCAACCATCGAGCCTGAAATGACTGGCGACTTTTCTACGCTTATGCAGTGGGCAGATGAAACCAGAACATTGAAGGTCAGGACTAATGCCGACACTCCAGCTGATGCAGCACAAGCCATTAAGTTTGGTGCTGAAGGTATTGGTCTCTGCCGTACCGAGCACATGTTCTTTGAAGCGGATAGAATTCCTGCCATGAGAGAAATGATAGTTGCAAGAACAGAGGAGCAGAGAAGGAAAGCCCTCGACAAGCTGCTTCCAATGCAGAGAAGTGACTTTGAAGGACTGTTCAAGGAAATGAAGGGTTATCCGGTAACCATCAGATTCCTGGATCCACCTCTACATGAATTCCTGCCACAAGCTGACGAAGACATAGAGGCTTTGGCAAAGGAAATGGGAATGACCTTTGCAGACCTTAGAGGTATTGTATCCGACTTGCATGAATTCAACCCTATGATGGGTCATAGAGGCTGCCGCTTGGCTGTTTCATATCCAGAAATTGCAGAAATGCAAACCAGAGCAGTCATTGAGGCGGCTATAAATGTTAACAAGGCTGGAATGTCAGTTGTTCCTGAGATTATGATACCATTGGTCGGCGAAATCAAAGAATTGAAATTTGTTAAGGATATAGTTGTTAAGACTGCTACAGAAGTTATTGAGAAGGCTGAAGTGAAGCTTGATTACAAGGTTGGTACAATGATTGAAATTCCAAGAGCAGCTCTTACTGCTGATGTAATCGCAACTGAAGCAGAGTTCTTCTCCTTCGGTACTAATGACCTTACTCAGATGACCTTCGGCTTCAGCCGTGATGATGCTGGTAAGTTCCTTGAAGATTACTACTCAAAGAAGATTTATGAATCCGACCCGTTTGCAAAGCTTGACCAGACAGGAGTAGGCAAGCTGGTTGAAATGGCAGCGAAGCTTGGAAAACAAACAAGGCCTGACATAAAGCTGGGTATATGCGGAGAACATGGAGGAGATCCATCTTCGGTCGAGTTCTGTCATAATGCAGGCCTGAACTATGTGAGCTGCTCACCGTTCCGTGTGCCTATCGCCAGACTTGCCGCGGCTCAGGCAGCAATAGGTGGGGCAGGATTGGGTCAGAAGTAAACAGCACTGAACTTTAAAGGGATTGCTCCAGTCCGTAAAGCCTGAGACGCTGGGCTCGAGGCAGCAATAGGTGGAGCAGGATTGGGTCAGAAGTAAACAGCACTGAACTTTAAAGGGATTGCTCCAGTCCGTAAAGCCTGAGACGCTGGGCTCGAGGCAGCAATAGGCGGTGGGGGACTCCAGAAATAATATGCAGAAAATTTGAATTGTAGGATAAGTTTTTCTTGAGAATGAATTAGAGACCCTTATATTTACTGGATAAGTTGATATAAGGGTCTTCTTATGGTGTATCCGTAATCATCAAATCACTTTTAACTCATTCATTACAAATGATGCTGCTGAACGTCCTGCTACTCCGCTAATTGCAACTAATTTTCCACTTACAAAATCTGGAGCTCTTTGATAATGAAAACCTCCCGGTGTTAGCAACTGAAAAATGTAATGAAGAACAAGTTCGGATGTGCTTTCAGGCATATCGTTCAGAAAATTAGAATGTACAGTTCGATTAGCTGTGAAAATAATAAATACATATAGAGTAATCAACATATCACATAAAGATAAATTTTTGCGTCGAGTTACGGTATTGAACTTCCTGCCTTGAATCAAAATGAAATCATGAAAGGTGTAAAAAACATGAAGATAAGTGGTATTATTGGACCGCCGGAAGCTTGTATTATAACAGGCTATCGTAACGGAGGTGATACTTTGTTTGGATGGAGCTTTTTTCAAGATAATCCGGAGTATAATCGTGATATTACTTTTGATGAATCCGGCTATTATATTACTAATCGTTGGTGGGACAATCCCGATACCTTGGCTGTAATGGTACTTGAACCAATAGATGCCAAAAAAGCAAATATAAAAACCATTATTACAAATGCTATTGATGTTATGACAGGTCGCAAATGTGGTAATTATGCTAAAGGGTTGTCGGCATATGATGCTTGGAGTAAAGCTGTGGAGAATGACAAGGACTTCTCGGAGGATTTAATTTTGCCTATTTTGGCTGAA
This sequence comes from Bacillota bacterium, assembly GCA_023412635.1. GTDB lineage: Bacteria > Bacillota > Clostridia > Acetivibrionales > DSM-1351 > Ruminiclostridium. Next base: position 676 of record JAEYNI010000283.1, on the reverse strand, counting down.
AGGTTGTTTACCCATGGTGATGCCATAGATTGCATTTCAGATGGTCGATATAATGCATCAGTATTCATGAAAAAATCAGCGGAGGTATATCCAGAGAACAAGGCACCATTTGAAAAGGCAGCAAAATATCTTATGGGTGTTTCTAAAGTCCACACCAAGCTATTTGAAGTTATTGGCGGATGGGAGCGAGGTGAGACTCAGATGCGTAATTTTACCAATCCCAATGTGAGAAAAAGAACAGTACAGTACATTCGCGATGCAAAAGAAAATGATGAGAAAGCATTTGCTATCTTGAAACAGTTGATTGATATTTTATAGTTCTAATACACATTAATTTATGACCTCAATGATTTAGGAAAATAAAAATGGGGAGTGATATTTTGCAACATACTATTAGTGATATGGCGAGATACATAAAAAACATAATTTCGTCAAATATACCAGGGACATATGCCATCAAAGAAATGTTTTAGCAAATTTCTGCAGAAGAAAATATACGAAACGGAATACTTGCTTTTAGGGATCTTCTCTATTTGATATGTGACCGTATAATTGACGACGGTAGTATATATGACAGACCTGTCAAAGATACACAAAATAATGACTCTCATCCAAGTTTACCGGTAAGCTATCCATTTCTAAACAACGTCAAGAGCATATTGTTTAATATAGGATA
>JAEYNI010000275.1 GCA_023412635.1 Bacillota bacterium | reverse complement strand
TAAACATGAGTATTTTTAAAAAGCAGAGTGTGAGAATAGGAACTCTTATTTTAGGAGTATTTCTGTTAATATACCTTCCTTCACTGTTATTCATTATTTATGGTAACGGTGTTGAAACAGATATACTTAAAATAGGGAAGATAGAAGAAGTGCAGAATATTGACGGGGTCTTTATACGAAATGAAAAGCTTATTATGTCACCCGAAACGGGAAATTGTGTAATGGACGCCGTGGACGGAGAAAAAGTTCCAGCTTATTATCGGATAGCTTCGGTTGTAAAAAATGTTCCTGTATCGACCTATGAAGAACTTAAAACGAAGGAAATGGAGATTGAAAGAGCTCAGAATGCACAAAAGGAAAATATTAATACCTTCTCCAGTGACATAAAGAAACTTGACACCGAAATAATTGAAGAGGTGAAAAACCTTGCTCAGCATTCAATTCGCGGCAGTCTTGTTGAAAGTCACACAAGCCTGACAAATATTGATAAAATAGTTTATAGAAAATCTGATATTTTTGGTGATAGCAGTAAATCCGCCGCTTATATAAAAAAGTTAAAGAACGAAAAGGCTGCTATACAAAGTAAGCTGAACAATAATATAACTGAAATACGCACCAACAGCTCTGGTCTGATATCTTACGCCATAGATGGTTATGAAACAATTCTGACACCAGAAGTCATCAGAAATATTACCCCTGAGGAACTGGATAAAATTACAACAAAGGAAACAAACAGAGACTTCAATGTAATAGACGTAGTAAAGGGTAAACCGGTGGCAAAATTGGTAAAGGATCTCGAGAGTCATATGGTTGCTGCGGTTGATGAAAAGTATGCCAAAACCTTAAAGCTCGATAATACTGTAATGCTTAGAATAAATGAAACGGGATTGAGTATAGATGCTAAAATAATATATAGCTCAAACTTGATCAATGGGAAAAGAATAGTAGCGTTTAAGTTTGATACCGGCTTGAATGAAACAGTAGGTTTAAGAAGGGTAAATGCGGACATAATATTATCGAGTTATACCGGCTTGAAGGTGCCTTACAGTTCCCTACGTGATATTGACTTAAAAAACATGACAGCCTCAATAACACTTGTTAAGGGACATACCGCAACCATTAAAAAGGTAAAAATCATAGGTATGAATGAAGATGCTGTAATAATTGATAACCTGGAAGGCGAAAGCTCAATAGCCTTATATAATACATACATACTTAATCCTAATAATATACAGGAGGGTCAAACCATTGACTGATTCAGAGATAAAGAGAAATTTGGATAATATTATGTTAAGAGTAAGGGCGGCAGCAGAAAAAAGCGGCCGATCCCTGGAAGATATCAAAATAATAGCTGTTACCAAGACTGTCGATGTTGAAAGAATCAATAGAGTGTATGAATACGGACTTAGAGATATGGGAGAAAACAGGGTACAGGAGTTATTGGAAAAATACGACCGGCTGCCTTCAGATATAAAGTGGCATATTATAGGTCATCTTCAAACCAACAAAGTGAAATACATCGTAGATAAGGTTCAAATGATACATTCTGTAGATAGTCTGGAACTTGCAAAGGAAATTAACACAAGGGCTTCCAAGCACCAGAGAAAAGTTGATATACTCCTGCAGGTAAATGTGTCCGGAGAGGAAACCAAGTTCGGTATAAATCCGGATAATGTAAATGAGCATATATCAGTTTTATCTCGCATGGAAAATATTGCCTTAAAAGGTCTTATGACAATAGCACCATATGCTCAAGACCCGCAGGACGTAAGGCCTGTCTTTAGGAATCTTTATAATATATATATTGACATAAAGAGTAAAAGATATGATAATGTTAGTATGGATTATCTTTCCATGGGTATGAGCAACGATTTTGAAGTCGCAATCGAAGAGGGTGCAAATGTAGTCAGAATCGGCACAAGTATATTTGGAAAGAGAGATTATTCACAGAAGTAATTTTTACAAGCGAGAAAAGATTAAATAAATTTACTAAAGATGCAGGAGGTATTTGAAATGTCAAAACTTCTAAACAAAGTTTTCAATTTCGTCGGATGGGAAGCTATAGATGAGGAAGAGGATGAAGACTTAGATCTTCGTGATACCGACTATAAGGATGAACTCAGAAGTGAACCTATTCAGACACACTTTTTTAACAATTCTAAAAAGCAGCAGTCCGGTAAGGTTGTAAATATTCATTCAGCAAATCAGTTTAAAATGGTAGTTTCTCAGCCAAATACATTTGATGATGCTCAGGATATCTGTGATCATTTAAAGGCAAAAAAGCCGGTTGTCATAAATCTTGAGGGTATAGAAAAATCAGATGCCCAAAGGATAATTGACTTTTTAAGCGGCTCAATTTATGCCCTTGATGGTAGTATACAAAAAGTATCCTGTGATATTTTTGTAATTGCTCCGAATAATGTTGATGTTAGTGGAGATTTGAAAGAAGAGTTGAGAAATAAAACAGTATTTCCTTGGGCAAAATAATTATTATTTTATATAGATAAAGAATCTGAGGCATTTTGACATATCACGGAGGTTTTGTTAATGGTAGCAGTTAGAGACGCATTATTATTAGTTTTATTAGTTTATGAATGGGTAATTATAGCAAGGGTATTGTTATCCTGGTTGCCTATTTCAAGAGATAATAAAGCTGTAGATTTGCTTTATGCCATTACTGAACCTGTTCTTTCACCTATAAGAAATATGTTAAGCCGGTCACGGTTTATGGCTAATTCCATGTTTTCAATGATAGACTTTTCGCCTATTGTTGCATTCCTACTTATTGGTGTAATACGCAGAGCAGTCTATATTTTATTTAACATACTTATTAACGGATATTATTAACTTATTATATGAATAAAAACGAGCTATTGAAGATGGTGTTAGGAATTGAGGATAGGGTTATGGTTTCTCGTCTTTTAGATAAAGCAGAACAGTGCCGATATTCCTCTTTTGTATATTCGGATTTTCTTTCTCCCCATGAGGCAGTGATTGCCAAACGGGTATTGAATAAAGTGGATGGAGTTTTTTTCACCTTTACAGGCGGGTATGAAGGCGCGGAACGGGTTTTGGCGGCTATGAGCTCGGATTTTATTGACGATGATGACGCTTTCAATAATGCCCCAATAAGCTGTCTCAGGATAACACCTGTTATTGAAAAGGATTTGTCACACAGAGATTATCTTGGTTCAATACTTGGATTAGGAATTAAGCGTGAGAAAATAGGCGATATCCTGGTTTATGAATCATATGGAGATGTTTTTCTGGTTGATAAAATATCGGAATATATTTCATTGAATTTGGACAAAATTGGTAATACAAAAGTTGCATGCGAGTTACAACAGGCTTACCAGTACACTCCTCCCGAAAGGAAGGAGAAAGTTATCAATACTACCGTTGCATCTGTAAGGGCTGACTCTGTAACAGCAAGCGGTTTTGGAATTTCAAGAACAAAGGTTATTGAGTATTTTAAGGCCCAAAGAGTAAATGTCAACTGGGAGATGGTTTCAAATCCATCCAAACAGCTGTCTGAGGGAGATGTTATTTCTATACGCGGCAAGGGCCGGATAGTGTTAGACAAAGTTGGGGGAACCACAAAAAAGGATCGCATCAATATAGTTATAAGACGTTTTGAATAAGTTATTTTATCAAGGAGCTGTTAGTTCCTTGGAAAGGTTGGATGATTATGAACTATACTCCTAATGATCTTGATAACATTAAGTTTAAGAAGAATTTAAGAGGTTACAATGAGGACCAGGTAAATGAAGTATTAGATAGTATTATTCAGGACTATGAGTTATACATAAAGGAAAATGTTGAGCTTAAGGATAGAATATCGGTTTTAAACGAAGGAATACAACATTACAAAAATATTGAGGAATCTCTGCAAAACACATTAATTGTTGCTCAGCAGACCGGCGAAGAGATTAAGAAAAATTCTTATGAAAAGGCTGAAAACATTGTTAAAGAGGCTGAGATAAAAGCTCAAAAGATTATTAACGATGCAAATCAGGAAGTTATTAAAATCCGATTTGAATACGAAGAAATGAGAAAGAGACTGCACATTTTTAAAACAAAATCAGAAACTCTTCTGCTTTCCCAGCTGGAATTACTGAAGCAGCTGTTTAATCCCGATAATGATTTAGAGTAATATTCAGTTCAGGCCGTTTGATTATGAAGTATGAAGTATATAATTAAGCGGCCTAATGTTTTTTTTGTCTTCCATTTCCTTTCTGGAACCAGAGTCCTATGCTCTTTACATAAAACCTATATTCTTTACATAAAACCCCGATGGAACAAATCTCGAAAATGTGATATAATTTCTTCATATGCCAACAACAGGCATATAAGATTAGTTTAGCCTTTTGATAATAACTGATGAGGGGTGTACTGATGCAAGTCAAAAAGGTACAAAAGAAGAAAAAATATAAGAGAGTGGAAAGTGGCTTTTCAAGGTATAAAAATGAAATATTAGGCCTTATACTCTTTGCGTTTGGTGTATTATCACTTTTTAGTTTTTTATTTAGTAAATCAATGGGGGTATTTGGAAAAGTTATTTCGAATATTCTTTTAGGTTTTTTGGGTATTCCTGCATTTATAGTTCCCGTGATATTGATTGTATATGGGATTGCAATGATTTTTAAAAAGGATTCGCATACCTTTAAGCTCAGAATTATATATCTTGGTATTTTTCTGGTGCTTATTTCGTCATATTTTCAGGTTGCTGAGTTCAACTATGATGACTATTCTGGAAGGTCCTTTTATTTGAGTTTGAAGGAGTTTTATACACAGGGTACAAATATTAACGGTGGAGGATTATTAGGAGGACTTATAACTTTACCGTTGTTAATGACCTTTCAGATATTGGGTACCATAATAATTCTTACTACAATTTCAGTTATAGATATAATACTTCTAACCAATGTTTCAATGGCAGCATTTCTCAAAAATGCTTCTGCCTTTTTTTCAAAAAAGGTTAAAACTGCAAACGAGAACCGAAAAATAAAGAAAGCCGAAAAGATGATGGAGAGAGAAGCTGCACTTGCAAATCAGTCCAATGATGAAGAGGAAGAAACAGCCTCGGCGGGTAAGCGAAAGATTATCAACTTCAAAATAGAAAGAGAAAACCGGGCAAACAAAACTCCAAAGAAGTTGGGGAAGGACGATTCAGAAGTAGCAACGGCACTAAATACCGATGCAGCAGAAATGGCGGGTCAGGCTGAGGAGACTTTTACAGTGGGGCTTACAGGTTTTAATGATGATGTTGCCGACGATTTAGTGGTTGCTGATATAAAAGGTATGGGAATCTCTCCTGAAAGACTTGATTATGATGAACAGTGTATTGAAGTGGTGGAGAATGATTTATCGGACTCCCAGTCTGAAAGCGATGCTCAAAGCGGAGTAAATGATAGCGGAAGGTCTGACCAGGGTAATTCTATAGATTCAAGTATGTCAGAAGACAGCGGTGATATAATCATTCCACAGGTTGAACCTGCCAAACCGCTTATATATAACTATCCTTCACTGGATCTGCTGGATGAAAGCAAGGATGATGCTACCAATGTAAAGGCATTGAAAAACAGTGCTTTGGAAGGAGCAAAAAAGCTTGAGGATACCTTGAAAAGTTTCGGTGTTGAGGCAAGAGTCATTAATATCAGCCGTGGTCCGGCTGTCACCCGTTATGAGATCCAGCCAAGCCCCGGAGTCAAGGTTAGTAAAATTGTCAATCTGTCGGATGATATAGCGTTGAACCTGGCGGCAGCCGGGGTAAGAATCGAGGCACCGATTCCGGGAAAGGCAGCGGTGGGTATAGAGGTTCCGAACAAGGAAATGTCAGCAGTATTGTTAAAGGACATTCTGGAATCAAAAGAGTTTGCAAACCATCCCTCCAAGCTTGCTTTCTCGGTGGGTAAGGATATTTCAGGGGAAACAGTTGTTGCTGATATAGCTAAGATGCCTCACTTACTTGTTGCCGGTGCCACCGGTTCAGGTAAGAGTGTATGTATAAACAGCCTTATTATGAGTATTTTGTTTAAGGCTTCTCCTGATGAGGTCAAGCTATTGATGGTTGACCCGAAAGTAGTTGAATTGGGTATTTATAACGGCATACCTCATTTACTGATACCGGTTGTTACAGACCCTAAAAAGGCGGCTGGTGCCTTGAATTGGGCTGTTCAGGAAATGGTAAACAGATACAAGCTCTTTGCAGACAAGGGTGTAAGAGATTTAAAAGGGTATAACGCCATGCTGAAGGCAAATGACGAGCCTGGCATATTACCGCAGGTAGTTATTATAGTGGACGAGCTGGCAGACCTTATGATGGTGGCTCCTAACGATGTAGAGGATGCAATATGCCGTTTGGCGCAGATGGCCAGAGCAGCAGGCATGCACCTGGTTATTGCCACTCAGAGACCATCAGTGGATGTCATAACCGGTGTAATTAAGGCGAATATACCTTCTAGGATATCTTTTGCAGTTTCGTCCCAGGTGGATTCCAGAACCATACTTGATATGAGTGGTGCTGAGAAGCTGCTTGGCAGGGGAGATATGCTGTTCTATCCGGTTGGAGAACCAAAGCCTCTACGCGTAAAAGGCTCCTTTGTTTCGGACAGCGAGGTTGAAAAGGTAGTTGAGTTTATAAAAACTCAGGGATACTCCAACTATGATGAAAACATTATAGAAAAGATAAATGACCACAGTACAGGAAATGAAGAAAATGCCGGTGATAACGATGAATTGCTGAATCAGGCCATTGATATGGTGGTTGAAGCAGGTCAGGCTTCGGTTTCACTTGTGCAGAGAAAGTTTAAAGTGGGTTATTCCAGAGCTGCCAGAATAATTGATCAAATGGAGGCTCGAAACATAGTCGGTCGGTTTGAGGGCAGCAAACCCAGACAGGTGCTGATAACCAGGCAGCAATGGATGGAGATGCAAATGAATGACAAGGACAGACAGAAAGCAAAACAGCAGTAAATTTATATGCATATTTCCCTGGATAAATAATCAGCCAGTCTTCTTAATATAATCAAATAAATAGGTAATTAGATTAATGCAAAAGATTCAGGCTCCAGGCACAGAATGAAAGGATGTAGGTTCTTTAAATACATTTTTGTAAGCCGGCCGGATATACGTGGGGGTGCAGGTATGTTTCTGTTGACTACATTTAATATGGTTCTTCTGGTTTTATTACTGGTGTATGTATTTTATAGACTTCTGAAGACCAAGAGTATTCTAACTCTCGTTTCCTTTACTCTTCAGCTCTCTGCTTTGACAATAGTATTATTGTCCCTGATAAACCAGGTTCATACAAGTAATACTATTGAATTGTTTTACCTTATTTGCGGTATAGTTTTTCCTTGTTTGCTCATTGCCTACGACTATCGATCAATGATTAAAAAGATTAAGGAGAACGGAAGTTTTGAAGGGTTTATTACAACTGAGAGAAATAAAACCGTCATAAACGAAAATACCCCAGAAGTAATGAGTATCATTTCCAATGAGGCCTTTGTAAACGATACAATTTCGGAGCTTGGTTTTATCAGGGAGGACTTGTTCAAGGGTATAAGAAAAAAGCTTATACAGGCTGAAAATCTTTATAGTAATGAGTGCTATGATGATGCCTATGAGGTTTATAACAGCTTGATAGGTCTGGTAGGTTCTTCATCAAACTTGTACTTTAACTACGCAAATATAACCTTTAAAAAGGGTATGTACAGTGAAGCCCAAGGCTATTACAGAAGGGTTCTGGAGTTAAATACTCAACTTATCGAACAGCTGAAAAAGACTTCGAAAAAGGATTCAAGTAATACTTCAAAAAATACTTCAAACAATACTTCTTCAAATTCAGAAGCTATTAAAAATATTCAACTTAAGCAATACCTTGTCTATTATAATATCGGTGTAACCTATTTATATATGGGAAAACTTGACTTTGCCCTGGACAACTTTGAGAAAGCCCTTGAAATCAATCCTGAATTCAATATCGCAAAAGAAGGAATTGGAAGAATATTTACTGAAAGAGGAAACAGGCTGGAAGCTGTTAAATATTATCAGCAAATTCTTGAAAAAGACAGTAATAACTATAACATTTCGCTCTTGCTGGGAAAACTATTCACTGAGCTTGAGAACAATGACCAGGCCGAGGAATGCTTCAGAAAGTGTATCAGGTTGATACCGGAAAAACCCGATGGTTATGCAGAACTGGGCAGGCTTTTGATGAACCGCAAGAGTTATGAACAGGCTGTAAAGGTTTATAAGTCTTATATAGCAATAAATAAAGATGATTTTATCGGACATTACAACCTTGCTGGCTGCTATTTTAAACTGAAGGATTTGAACAAGGCCGTTAATGAGTATCAAAGAGCGGTTGAATTGAATCCTCAAAGCCACAGCTGTATGTTTAATCTGGCTCTGGTCTATGAAGAAATGGGAGAGATCTCAAAGGCAATTGAGCTGTATAAGGGGTCAATTTTGAATAAAATAGACTTTGTTGACGCATATAATAATCTGGGAATCCTTTTCTCCAAAATTGACAGTCCCATGGAAGCGTTAGCTACCTATACCAACGGCATAAAGGCCTGCACCGACAACTATAAATTATACTATAACATGGGTATAGTGCTATTTGAACTCAGAAGGTATGATGATGCGGCTGATGTCTTCAAGCGTGCTATTGAGAAAAATCCTGATGATATCGAAATATATTACTACCTTGGCGCTTCGCTTACGGAGACTAAGAAGTATGAAGAGGCTTTAAAGGCTTACAGTAGAGCACTGAACCAGAATGTCAGCGAGGCGGAGATATACTATAATATAGCAGCAGTATATGCTTTGATGAAGAAGCAGGATATTGCTTTGGATAACCTGAAAAAGGCCATTAGTATTAATCCCGAAATCAAACAGCAGGTATATGTGAATAATGTATTCGACTCATTACAGGGGAAGCTGTTGAGTGAGGTAGAATAGTAGTTTTGAGAGGGATTGCTTAAAAAAGCAGCGAAAGATGAAAAGTGAATAGTAAAAAGTTAAGGTAGGCTTGCTAACGCAAGCCTGAATTTATTTATGACAGTGGAAAGTGAATAGTGAAGGGTGAAATCCAATAAGATTAAAAATCCATAATATTACTTATTATTTCAATTCAAATGCACAAATCAAAACCCCGAAAAAAAATTACATTTACTCCGTAAAAAATTTCCGGATGCCGTTGCCTTTATTACTTTTTTGGATATAATAGATATGAGGGGTGATTGTCAATGCTTAAGTTATTTGAAGTATCAGGTTTTAAGAACTTTAAAGACATAATAAAATTGGACTTTTCAGATGTACGTGATTACAAGTTTAATTCAAACTGTATTACTAAAAACCTGCTGAGCAAGATTATTATATATGGACAAAACTCAATCGGTAAATCCAATTTTGGACTTGCAATTTTTGATATTGTTTCCCATTTGTCAGGTAAAAATGTAACACCAGGCTTATATGAATATTATCTAAATGTAAACAGTCTTAACGATTATGCTGAATTCCATTATATTTTTCAGTTTGACAATCAAGAGATTGACTACAGGTATCGAAAGGACAATAAGCAAAGTCTGATTTATGAAAAAATTGATATTGATGGTTCGATGCTGTTCGAATATGATTATATAAAGGATAAAGGGAACACTGATGGAATAGTGGAAATTGCACCAACATTGAATTGGGCCTTTCAAGATACCGATTCAATTCTTAAATATGTTATTAATAATACTATCCTTGACAACAATCATCCACTTCGCAATCTAATGAGATATGTTTCGAATATGCTTTGGTTTAGAAGCTTAGACGAGAATAGATACATCGGGTATAAAAGTAAAAGTAATGATTATTATGATTTTATTTTTAATCCAGAAGTACTTTCGGAATTTGAAAGTTTCCTCCATAAATCAGGAGTAGAAGAAAGCCTCATTGTTAAAAAAGATAGTGATGGTCAGAAAAGATTATACTTTAACAGTGAAACTCCTTTACCTTTTTTTAAAGTTGCATCAAGCGGTACTAAAGCATTGTACTCTTTTTTCTATTGGTATAAAACTTGTACTGATGTTACATTTATGTTTATTGATGAATTTGATGCATATTATCATTATGAACTGGCTGAGAGTATTGTTACTATGCTGGAAAGTATGCCTAACACACAGGTTATTTTAACTTCTCACAATACAAATTTGCTAACTAACCGTATTATGCGCCCCGACTGCTATTTTATTTTAACGAAGAAAAAACTTACTTCTCTTGTAAATGCAACTGAACGGGAGCTTCGAGAGGGTCATAATTTAGAGAAGTTGTACATGAGTGGTGAATTTAATGGATAAAACAAGTCAGATTCTAGTCTTAGTCGAAGGAGCAAAAACTGATTTAAGACTTTTTAACCATTTATTGCATATATATGGTATAGATAGCAGACATGAGGTGGTATCATATAATACTAATATCTATGTACTATATAATCAAATGTTTGCTGATGGGAATCCTGATTCAATAGATCTACTGCAATTACTTAAGGAAAAAGAAATGGATTCCGAAAGAAAGAAAATTTTTGATGTACATTATTCTGATATCATTTTAGTATTTGATTTTGAACCTCACGATCAATTGTTTTCTAGTGGAAAAATACAAGAAATGATGCAATATTTTAATGAATCATCTGATACGGGTAAACTATATATAAATTATCCAATGGTTGAATCATTTTACCATATGAAATCAATACCCGACGAAGATTATATTGCTTGTGTGGTTTCATTAGATGAATTAAATAAAGGAACATATAAGCAAAGAGTAAACAAGGAAAACAGAAACCGAAATTATTTGAAATTTGCGGCTAATCGTAAAGAATGCAATATCGTAATTAGGCAGAATATTGAAAAAGCATGGTATATAACTGAAATAGACAGAATAGATAGTTTTATTCTGCCTGATTTGATGGAAGTATTAAAGAAACAGCTACTAAAAGTAGAACGAGAAAAAGTCCTCTCAGTGCTCTGTACATGTGCTTTCTACATAGTGGATTACAATCCTAAATATATACAATATTAATTTTATACATACAATAACCTATATTTTTTGTTATCCTAAGAATAAAGGCTTGCTTGTGCAAGCCTTTATTCTTAGACTTGCGAAGCAAGTCAACTATAACTATTCACTTTTCATTTTTCACCATTCACTTTTTTATGATAGAATAATACTGGCTTTGTTTGCCGAAGATATAAGATCTAGTAGTAAGAATCATGTAGTTTAAATTATTGTAAAGGACGATTTTAATGGCTTTTTTACCTATAAGCTTTGAAGATATGAATGATCGCAGCTGGGAACAGCTGGATTTTCTGTATATAAGCGGAGATGCATACGTAGACCATCCAAGCTTTGGACATGCGATAATTACACGAGTTCTGGAAAGTGAGGGCTTTAAAGTCGGCATAATTGCTCAGCCTAACTGGAAGAACAATGATGACTTTAAGAGGTTAGGACGTCCTAAATATGGTGTCCTTATTTCCTCCGGTGTTATAGATTC
>JAEYNI010000248.1 GCA_023412635.1 Bacillota bacterium | reverse complement strand
TTTGCGAGAGGTTAAATCAAATGCCAGATATTAAAGCTGAGATAAAAAAAGAAGTATCACGCAGAAAAACATTTGCAATTATTTCGCACCCTGATGCCGGTAAAACAACCCTGACAGAAAAACTGCTTCTGTATGGAGGTGCAATCAGGCTTGCAGGATCGGTTAAGGCAAGGAAAGCAAATAAGTATGCTGTTTCTGACTGGATGGAAATTGAGAAACAAAGAGGAATCTCCGTTACCTCCAGTGTAATGCAGTTTGAATATAACGATTATTGTATAAATATTCTTGATACTCCCGGTCACCAGGACTTCAGTGAAGATACATACAGGACTTTGGTCGCCGCCGACAGCGCAGTTATGCTTATAGATGGAGCAAAAGGTGTTGAGGCGCAGACCATAAAGTTATTCCATGTATGTAAATTAAGAGGGATCCCCATATTTACCTTCGTTAATAAAATGGACCGTGCCAGTAAAGATCCCTTTGAGCTGATGGAGGAAATCGAAAGGGTACTTGGTATCCGTTCATATCCTATGAACTGGCCTATCGGTACAGAAGGCGACTTCAAAGGTGTATATAACAGAAAGCTGAAGCAAATAGAGTTATTCAACGGAGGAGAGCACGGTCAGTCACAGGTTTCCTCTACTGTAGGTAAAGTTGAGGATCCCATTTTTGCTGATTTACTGGGCAGTCATTATCACGACAAACTATGTGAAGACATTGAACTACTGGATATGGCTGGCGATGAGTTCGATAAAAAGATGATACGAAGCGGTGAATTAACCCCGTTATTTTTCGGAAGTGCCATGACGAATTTTGGTGTTCAGCCGTTTTTAGAGGAGTTCCTTGAACTTGCTCCTTCACCGGGAGTAGTTGATACAACCGATGGTGAAATTGATCCTGAAAGCGACAAATTCTCAGGTTTTATATTTAAGATTCAGGCTAATATGAATCCCACACACAGAGACAGACTCGCTTTCCTGAGAATTTGTTCGGGTAAATTTACAAAAGGAATGGCAGTAAAGCACGTGAACGCCGGGAAGGAGATTCGTTTATCACAGCCTCAGCAGTTTATGGCTCAGGAACGTACTATTGTTGAAGAAGCGTATCCAGGGGATATTATCGGTTTATTTGATCCGGGTATTTTTAATCTTGGTGATACCCTTTATGAAGGAAACGGTAATGTCAGATTTGAGGGTATTCCTATCTTCCCTGCTGAATACTTTGCCAGAGTGACACCAGCCGATACAATGAAAAGAAAGCAGTTTATAAAGGGTATAGATCAGCTCTCCGAGGAGGGTGCCATTCAGGTATTCAAACAGATTGACATTGGTATTGAAGCTTTAATTATAGGTGTTGTAGGTGCACTCCAGTTTGAAGTACTGGAATACAGACTGAAAAACGAGTATGGAGTACAGCTCCGTATTCAAAATCTTCCCTACAGGCACGCCCGCTGGATAGAAAATGAGGGTCTTGATCCCAGAAAGTTAAATCTGCCAAGCACAGCAGCAATAGTAGAAGATAAGCTGGGCAGAAACGCAATATTATTTGAAAATGAGTGGTCCATAAGAATGGCTGAAGAAAGAAATAAAGATCTCAAATTAATGGATATTGCAACCCAGGATTTTAAGATCAAGAAATACTAGCAATGAGTGTTCATGAAATCAGTTTACTATTTGAAATCATATGAATTATTAGTTACTATTCATTATATACTTTATAAGTAGCAGAGATTTGTTCTTTAAGAGCAAATCTCTTTTTGTTTAATATCGTCATTTTTGCAACTTGCCGTTTTGCTCCAAAACAGTTAAAAATAGGGCTTATTCAATTGGCTTATTATCATCAAATAAAGACGGATTTTCCTTCAACAGTCCCATGACCCAGTCTGCCATAGGCTTTACTTCGACTACAAAGGAAGCGGCATCTCCTATTTTCACTTCCTTAGCAATCCCCATATGTATCATAGGAATAAGTAGTTTATCATAATTTTTTGACACATCACCGAAAGTCGAATAATGACTATAAAAATCGATTTCCCGAACAGTTCCACCTTTGTATAACAGTCGGATTTTCCTTGATTGAGGGTTAATGCGATTAGGAATATTTAGCATCTCTTCAATACTATGAATATATGTGTTGGTCTTAAGCGTGGCTCCCAAGAATAACAACTGTGCTTCCTCATCGTATAGCCCTCCGAAACAACCGTTTCTCGGACAAGGTGTATAAACCTCACTGTCACGCTGAACATAAGCTTGAGCTCTGTTCCCCATGGCTGTCACTGAATGGGTTGGATGCATCGAACGAATAGCCCCTGCTCTTTTCATAAAAAGATTGGGTAGTATACCAACGCAAGCAGGTTCTGTCCTAGGATCATAGATACCGTCTCGTAAATTATTATCAGACCACGAATGTGTTGGAAATAACAAAAGCCCCTCCTTCATATAGTCGATAAATGCATCTAGAACCGTATCAGCTCCACCTTCTACCACTCCAACTGCTTTCATTGAAGAATGGATGAGCAATGTTCCGTCTCTTTTTATTCCTGCTCTTTGGATATCTTTGATTAAAGAGTCTTTCGTATGCATATGCAATCTTTCTCCTTCTTGGATTTAATAATAGTAACCTATCTCTGAACCAACACAATTTTATTTGTTAAGAGTATATTAATTCGATTGCGAAAATACGTCAATAGGATTCTTTAACAGTGATTTTGTACACCCCCGACGTAGATAGGATCACGTTGATTTCTTGAGTGATTTTCTATTTTTGTCGGTCCAAGAGAATATGTACATAGCTGTTTTCATGGGTACTTGGTGGAAACATATCCAGGTAGTCATAATTTAAGTTCATGATTTGTCGTGAATTTTTTGATTATATGCTTGACAAAAGGTGCAAACCTCTTTATAATAGGTTTTGCGCTTGACGTTGGGATGTAGCCAAGCCGGTAAGGCACCAGACTTTGACTCTGGCATTTCGTTGGTTCGAGTCCAGCCATCCCAGCCATTTGACCCATTAGCTCAGTTGG
>JAEYNI010000222.1 GCA_023412635.1 Bacillota bacterium | reverse complement strand
TGGTTCAGCCGTATTGTCTCCTCTGCAGAAGCGAGAAGAAATCCGAAATTAATTGATATGGCCAGAGATCAGTATCAGCTGGCAAAGGACCAGTTGGCTGAGTCAGCTGTTTAAAAGGAGATATGTTAATATAATGGAGGCTGGAAAGGTACCAAATGAAATTCTTGACAAAATAGTGCTTAGTAAGATAAGTAATTTCAGGAAAGATATTATCCTCAGACCCGGTATTGGAGAGGATTGTGCAGCAATAGACTTTGAAGATTATGCATGTATTCTGTCAACCGATCCAATTACAGGTGCTGCTAACGATATTGGTCAGCTTGCAGTTCATATATCCTGCAATGACATTGCATCCTGCGGCGCAGCTCCCATCGGCCTGATGGTTACTATTCTCTGCCCGGTTGGTACATCTGAAGCAGAATTAGGGAAGGTAATGGAGCAGATAACAACCACCGCTGCTACCTTGAATGTTGAAATCATAGGAGGACATACAGAAGTTACTCATGCTGTCAACAAGATAGTTATTTCTACAACCTGTGTGGGTAAGGCTCCCAAAAGCAGTGTTGTTTCTTCAAGAGGTGCTAAACCCGGTGACTGCGTGATTATTACTAAAAGTGCCGGGCTGGAAGGTACTGCTATTATTGCTAACGACCTTGAGCATAGAATCTCAGATAAGCTGTCACAAGAACAGCTGAATAAAGCAAAGAGTTTAGTAAATTCCATTAGCGTTGTCAAGGAAGGCGTTATTGCAGGAGAATTTGGCGTCTCAGCAATGCATGATATCACTGAAGGCGGTGTTCTTGGAGCAGCCTGGGAGATAGCAGAGGCGTCGGGAACCGGAATAATTATTCATAAAGATAAGATTCCGGTTGAAGAAGTAACAGCATTAATATGTGAAGAACTTCAACTGGATGTGCTTAAATTAATTTCCTCGGGCAGTATGCTTATAACCTGTCAAAAAGGTGAAGAACTCTGCTGTATTTTAAAGGATCAGAATATTAATGCAACAGTTATCGGTTCAATTACTGCAGATAAAAATGAAAGAGTACTGATGGGAGGTAACGAGAAAACTGTTGAATCTATTGAGCCTCCAGGTGCCGATGAGCTTTATAAGGTAATTTAGTATGTAAATGTATAAATATGTAGAATTATTAAAAACTTCTGCATATTTATTTTATATTCAATTGACATACCTTACCTAATTTTATTATAATTTTAGTAGGAGTCTTTCCTGGGAAAACAAATATACTCTTATGAGAGACTATATTGAAATTAACAAATAATTTGTCAATAGATATTTGACAGGAGTGGAGGTTAACTTTGTACAATATTGATACCATAAAAAAGATGGACCCTCAGGTGGCTGAGGCTATTGAACTTGAAGTAAACAGGCAGAGAAACAAAATCGAGTTAATCGCATCTGAAAACTTTGTTAGCGATGCGGTTATGGAAGCACTTGGAACTCCTTTGACAAACAAATATGCAGAAGGCTATCCAGGAAAAAGATACTATGGTGGCTGCGAGCATGTTGATATAATAGAACAGCTTGCTATTGACAGAGCGAAAGAAATTTTTGGTGCCGAGCATGCAAATGTTCAACCTCATTCCGGTGCTCAGGCAAATTCTGCTGTATATTTTGCTTTCCTTAATCCGGGGGATACTATTTTAGGAATGAATCTTGCTCACGGCGGACATTTGAGCCATGGCAGCCCGGTAAATATCTCAGGTAAATACTACAAGGTTGTACCCTATGGAGTAAGAGAAGATAATTGTTATATTGATTACGAAGAGCTTAGAAATATTGCTAAAGAAAATTCACCTAAAATAATAGTTGCAGGAGCAAGTGCATATCCAAGAACCTTGGACTTTAAGGCTTTCAGAGAAATAGCCGATGAAGTTGGGGCGATTTTGATGGTAGATATGGCTCATATTGCAGGTCTAATTGCGGCCGGACTTCATCCAAACCCTGTTCCATATGCAGACATAGTTACTACTACAACACATAAGACCTTAAGAGGACCCAGAGGCGGTATGATTCTATGTAAACAGGAATACGCAAAGAAAATAGACAGCGCAGTATTTCCGGGAAATCAGGGTGGTCCTTTAATGCATGTTATTGCTGCAAAAGCGGTAAGCTTTAAGGAAGTTCTTACCGATGAATTCAAAACCTATCAGAAGAATATCGTAATAAACGCTAAAGCTTTAGCCGAAGCACTTATGAGCAAAGGCTTCAAGCTTGTTTCAGATGGTACAGATAATCATTTGATGCTGTTAAATCTGACAAATATGAATATAACAGGTAAGGAAGCTCAGCATAGACTTGATGAAGTCTTTATTACCTGTAATAAGAACGGAATTCCTTTTGATACACAGAGCCCATTCATTACCAGCGGTATCAGACTTGGAACTCCTGCAGTTACTGCAAGAGGTATGAAGGAAGAAGATATGAGGGAAATTGCAGACCTTATATACCTTACAATAACTGATTTTGATAATTCGCAGAACAGTATTCGCAGCAGGGTAGAGACTCTTTGCAGCAAATATCCTTTATATGCGAAATAAACTAATTAAATTGTAAATCTTTATTAATAACTTAAGGATATTCCATGGAATATTCTTAAGTTATTCTAGAATACGAGGAATTTATATGTTTTGAAATAGGGGTAAAGTGGGGTAAAGTACCTGGAATATTGAGGTTGAAGCTGTACACAAAAATACCACTTCTTGATAGGGGTTTACGGTTTAATAGGCTCAGATAATGAAGTAAATGGATAGCAATATCCAAAAGAATGGAGATTACAATATGGATATTAAATTGGGATTTGTGGGGACGGGAAACATGGGTTCTGCGCTGATAAAAAGTCTTGTTAAGGCAAACTTTTTACCGACAGAAAAGATAGCTATGTTTGACGTAGATAAGAATAAAATGGACCAGCTTAAGGCCGAAACAGGAATAGGCTATTTCGGAACTGCAAAGGAGCTGGTTCAGTGGTCGGATATAATCGTGCTTGCTGTCAAGCCCAACATTCTTAAAAATGTATTGGAGGATTTAAAGCCTGTTATAGACGATAAAAAGGTTATAGTATCCTTTGCAGTGGGTATACCTGTCAGCTTTTATGAAGACATTTTGGGAACCGATAAAAAAATTGTCCGCTCCATGCCAAATACTCCTGCAATGGTAGGGGAAGGCATGACACTAATCTGTCAGAATGAGAACGTGACGGAGCTTGAGTTTTCAATAGTGAAGCAAATGTTTGACTGTGCAGGGAAATGTGAATATCTGAGTGAGAAATTGATGAGCGAAGTCACAGCACTCACCGGCAGCAGCCCTGCTTACGTATTCATGTTCATAGAGGCCATGGCAGACGGCGCGGTATTGTCCGGAATATCTAGAGACATTGCTTATAGACTGGCGGCACAAGCTGTACTTGGCTCTGCAAAAATGGTACTGGAAACAGGGCTGCATCCAGGAATATTGAAGGATCAGGTCTGCTCTCCCGGAGGAACCACTATTGAGGCAGTAAATACCCTGGAAAAGAACGGGTTCAGATACACCATCATGGATGCAATGAATGAATGCACCAAAAAGGCAAGACTAATTGGTGAAACCTATAAAAAGAAAGAGAATTAATATTTTACTAATGAATGTAAATAAATAATATAAAATAACAAATATTATATGGCAAATATTGAATAAAAAATATCAAATATTATATAAGAAGTGTCTGGTCAATTTAGTTAAACCTACCGAATTGACAAGGCACTTTTTTTGAACTCAACATATTTACGAAGCAAATTTCTTGCTGCGAATAATAAATAACATTAATTGTAATAATAAAAGAGATTAATGCAGAATGATTGGAGTTTAATATGAAGCCATTTAGAAATTTATTCAGAAAAAAAGCAGCAAATACTAATAATAAAAATTCTGCACCCGAAAATCTAAGTAAAGATATTAATATTAATATACAAAAAATAAGAGATGAATTCGGTAATTCCAGTGATTTATTTATTAATCTTTGCAATAATAATGAATTGAGCTATGTAAGTATTTATTTTGATGATCTTGTTGATCGAAGCACTATTAATAGCCTGTCCTCTGAAATATCAGAAGTTCTGAAAGCAAAAAGTAAATCGAAAGATCTCACACCTGAAGGCTATTATAATTTATTTAAGAATACTCTTTATGGATTTAGAAAAATTCAAGAAGGTACAGATTTCGATACTTTGATAGATGAATTAACTTCGGGGAAAACCATATTTTTAGTTGATGGCTGTAATAAATTCTTTTCAATTGATACTTATTCTGTTGAAGGCAGATCTATTTCAGAGCCTACGTCACAGAATGTTATCAGAGGACCTAAGGAGTGTTTTGTTGAAAATATAAGTGTTAATATCTCCCTCCTTAGAAAGCGAATAAAAAGCAAATCCTTACGGGTTGAGGACTTATCTGTCGGATATATAACAAAAACAAAAATAGTTATAATGTATATTGATAAAATTGCAAAAAAGGAAATTGTTGATGAGTTAAGAAGAAGGCTCAATGCTATTTATATTGATAGCATTTTTGATAGCAGTTATATTGAAGAATTGATAAAGGACGACAGAT
>JAEYNI010000331.1 GCA_023412635.1 Bacillota bacterium | reverse complement strand
TTGTAGCAGAAGGGGCGGCAACATTTAAAAGGTCAGAAAGTGTATTAATTCTCATATAGCCTTCCACAAGGCTGTTTCTGTATATCATCTCAAGATAGTCCTCCATGGCGGAAGTTAACAGATTCTTGTTCTGGGACAGAAGTTGGTAGCCGCGTACCGTATGAAATTTTGATATTTCTTCCACCGATTAATCACTATCCTTCGTTTAATATTCTTCATATTTAATATATTCGGAAACTTAAAAGATATAACTTGTAATAACTGTTTAATTATTAAGCGATTAACATTGCTCCATGAGTTTGTAGATTGAATTGAACTAAGGGATTTTTTTGAACTAGAAGTTCAATTGAATCTGTCCGTTATGGTATAATTAATATTAATATGCCAAAAACGATTACAGGGGGAAGTATGCTATTAATATTTAATGGAAGAATAATGACCATGTCTGATAAAGACTATGATAATGGATATATTTTATGTGATAAAGATAAAATAATAGCTGTAGGCAGTGATATAAAAGAGGTAGAGGGACTTTTATCCTCCGATGCAAAAAAGATTGACTGCAAGGGAGGCTATGTACTGCCGGGCCTTATAGATGCTCATTGCCATATTGGTATGTGGGAAGATGCTGTGGGCTTTGAGGGGGATGACGGAAATGAATCCACAGATCCGGTAACCCCTCATTTAAGAGCTATTGATGCAGTCTATCATGCTGACAGAGCTTTTATTGAAGCCTATGAGGGAGGAGTTACCTCAGTAGTAACCGGCCCGGGAAGTGCAAATGTTATAGGAGGGCAGTTTGCAGCTCTTAAAACATACGGGCGTTGTGTCGATGAAATGATAATAAAGCAGCCCGTTGCCATGAAGGTAGCCTTTGGAGAGAATCCAAAGACAATATATAATGAAAAACATCAGTCACCAATGACAAGAATGGCAACAGCAGCAATATTGAGAGAAAACCTGTTTAAAGCCAGAGAATACAAGGAACTATGGGAAGAATACAGGAAGAATACTGAAGAGCTGGATAAGCCGGACTTTGATTTCAAACTTGAGGCCCTGGTGCGGGCGCTTAACCGAGAAATACCTCTAAAAGCCCATGCCCATAGAGCCGACGATATAATAACCGCAATAAGGATAGCTAAGGAATTCGATGTTGATATAACCCTTGACCATTGTACTGAAGGGTATCTGATCAAAGATATTCTTTGTGAAGCAGGATTGCCGATAATAGTAGGGCCAATGCTTACTGACAGGTCTAAAATTGAACTAAAAAATCAGAACCTGAAAAATCCGGGAGTACTATCAAAACAGGGTTTGAAAGTTGCAATAATGACCGATCATCCTTGTGTTCCGGTTCAGCACTTATGCCTTTGTGCATCTATAGCACATAAAGAAGGGATGGAAGCCCGGGAAGCTCTTAAGGCAATTACAATAAATGCAGCAGAGATTACTGGAATTGCAGAAAGAGTAGGCTCCCTTGAAAAAGGTAAGGATGCTGATATTGTTATATTTGACGGAAATCCTCTGGAACTTATGACAAAGGTAAGGCAGACAATAATTAACGGTAAAATAGTGTATGAAAGGGTTAGTGATGATTAGTATCAAAACGAATTCCTTTGAGGAAACAGTTGAATTTGGCAGGAAGTTGGGCGAAGTGCTTAAGCCGGGAGATGTTATCTGCCTGTCTGGCGATCTGGGAACAGGAAAAACGGCACTGACCAACGGTATTGCCAAAGCTCTTGGGATATATTCTTATATAACCAGCCCTACTTTTACTTTGATCAATGAATATCAGGGAAAATATACTCTGTATCATTTTGATGTATACAGAATAGCTGATCCTGATGAAATGTTCGATATCGGCTTTGATGAATATATTAATGGTGAAGGAATTACTATTATTGAGTGGGGTGAATTGATATCCGAGATACTGCCGTCGGAAATCATAAACCTTACCATTAAAAAAGACCTTTCAAAGGGTCTGGATTACAGAGAGATTTCGGTTGATTTCCGCGGAGGAAAGTACGCTGGTTATGAATTAGATATATAATTTTATTAACTGTCTTTTCATTACATTTTGTGGCCGCTATGCGGCTCATGGAGGTTAGCTTGAAAGACTTCACTAATGCTCGTCTTCCAAACTAACCTATGAACTTATGGCCGTGCGAAATATCCAAAGTATTGTTAATGAAAAACTATTTACAAATACTTTAGTATTTTCAATACTTTGAAAGCGCACATGGCCAATTAACCTCCTTTATTCGCCTAATAGCGGATATGGGAGTATACAAATTTCATTACATTTTGTGGCTGCTATGCGGCTCATGGAGGTTAATATGAGAATTTTAGCGTTGGACACATCAACAAATGTTGCAACGGCTGCTATACTTGAAGATGACGTAATAATAGGTGAATACAGCTGCAATAAGGGCAAGACACATTCTCAGAGGCTTATGCCTATGATTCAGAGCCTTCTTGAGGCCGTAGGTCTGAAAGCCGCCGATATGGATGCTTTTGCTGCTTCAATCGGTCCCGGCTCCTTTACAGGACTCCGTATAGGTGTCACCACGGTAAAGGCTATGGCTTTTGCTGCACAAAAACCCGTTGTTAGTGTATATACACTTGATGCACTGGCATACAATCTTGCCGGTTCAAAAGCCATAATTTGTCCTGTTATTGACGCCAGAAACAATCAGGTGTTTACCGCTGCATATAAATTTTCAGGCAACAAGCTGGAAAAGCTCACAGACTATCTGGGAATACATATTAATGAATTAGCAGATATTTTAGAGGCTATGGAGGGAGAAATTATTTTTCTTGGAGATGCGGCACAAATGCACAAGACTTTTTTTGAGGAGAGGCTGGGCAGCAGGGTAACTGTAGCACCGCCAAATACTGCTCTTGCTAGGGCTGCCTCGGTTGCCGTGTTGGCTGGAAAGGTTTTGAAGGAGGGCATACAGGAAAATTGTTATGACATGAAACCTTTCTATTTAAGGAAGTCACAGGCTGAGCAGGCAATGAAAGGTAAAATTCATGATTAATAATATTGAAGTTATACCAATGACTGAAGAGCATTTGGACGGTGTCATGGCCATTGAGACCTTGAGCTTTAAGATTCCATGGTCCAGAAGCGCTTTCATCGATGAGCTTACAACAAATCAAATGGCTGTATATGTTGTTGCTGTTTCAGGTCGGGAAATCATCGGTTACGGGGGCCTGTGGAGGATTCTCGACGAAGGACATATAACCAATATTGCAGTACATCCGGAATTCAGACGCTGTGGGGCTGGTTCACGTATAATGGATATGCTTCTTGAAATATGCAAAAGGGAAGGAATCAAAAGTCTTACATTAGAAGTCAGAAAAAGTAATATCCCGGCACAGAGGTTGTATGAAAATTACGGCTTTAAAGCAGAGGGAATCCGAAAGAAGTATTATTCAGATACCGGAGAGGATGCTCTAATAATGTGGAGACATGATACCGATTAATATATAGGCGTTTTCATTACTATTTTTTATGTGTGCTGAACACACAGTTAGGAGAAACGCGAAGGGAAATTTATGTGTATCCCTTGACGTCTGCGCGTAGCAAAAACACAAGTGTTTTTATGACTTTATTCAAGCGGGCAAGGCACGCAGACAGGAGTGGATATGAAGCCAAAAGAACTTACTTATAAGGAGTTGGATTACAGGTGCAGTGAAGCAGTGTTTCCATTCAAAAGTACCGCGGAGTTGGGGACTTTTGAGGGAATAATCGGTCAAGAGAGAGCTTCAAAAGCAATGAAGTTCGGCCTCAAAATGAAAATGAGAGGTTACAACATATATATGTCAGGTCCGACCGGTACAGGAAAAACCAGTTTTGCAAAGCAGATTGTAAATGAAATGGCCTCTACCATGAGTGTACCTGATGACTGGTGTTACATATATAATTTCAACAAACCCAATCAGCCCATGGCTATCAATCTTCCGGCAGGGATGGGTAAGAAATTCCAGACCGACATGGAGGCTTTTGTAAAGGTTATAAAACAGGAGATTGTAAACGCCTTCGATAATGACCAATACGAAAAGGAAAAAGCTGAAATAATGGAGGAATATAAAAGTAAAAAGGATCAACTGCTGGAAAAGCTTAGCGAGGATGCAGAATCACACGGCTTCAAGGTGAATACTGGCAGCACTGGAATATACTTTCTTCCGATAGTAGAAGGAAAACCCATAAGCGAAGAGGAATTTGAGAGTCTCGATGATAGTATAAAAGAGCAAATAAATGAAAAGACCAATATTCTTCAGCAGGATACACTGGAAATAATCCGCAGGCTCAAAAATAATGAAAAGGAAACCAAACAAAAAGTTTCGGAATGGGAAAATAAAATAGCCCTGCTGGCACTTGGGGTTCAAATGAATGACCTGAAGGAGAAATATAAGAAGTTTGGCGTTATTCTTGAATATTTGGGTAATGTACAGCAGGATATTCTTGATAACCTGGATGAGTTCAGGGAGGAAGAAGTCAGCGAGGAACAACCCCAATTCATCATACCCTTCATGCAAAAGGAAGAAACACCAATATATAAATATAAGGTAAATGTACTGGTAGACAACAGCAGTCTAAAGGGAGCCCCGGTCATAGTCGACTTTAATCCTACATATCCGAATCTGATAGGAAAAATAGAATATGAGAACGAGTTTGGCTCGGTTTCAACCGATTACACAAAAATCAAGCCTGGTCTGTTTCATCTGGCCAACGGAGGGTATCTTATATTACAGGCTAAAGACGTACTAAGTAACCCTCAAGCCTATGAAGCAATAAACCGTGTACTTAAAACAAAAAAGATAAATATTGAAAACATGAAGGACCAGGCCGGAGTGGTAGCCGTTCCTGCATTAAAGCCACAGCCTATTCCTGTAGACATAAAGGTAATTCTTGTAGGGAATACTTCTATTTATCAGCTTTTATATGAGTATGAAGAGGACTTCAGGAAGTTATTCAAGGTAAAGGTCGATTTTGATGAAGAAATGGACCGCAGTGAAGAAAATATATTAAAGCTTGCCTCTTTTATAAGCGGTTTCTGCAGAAAGGAAGAGACACTGCATTTTGATAAATCAGGCGTAGCAAAGGTTGTAGAATACTCATCCTGGTTGGTGGAAGACCAGAACAAGCTCTCAACAAGATTTAATGATATTGTTGAAATTCTTTGTGAATCATGTATGTGGGCTGAAGATGACGGCGCAAAATATGTAAAGGCAAAGCATGTTAAACAAGCCATAATAGAAAAGGCGGCAAGATGTGACAGAGTCGATAAAAAAATGCTGGAGATGCTTGAGGACGGCACCATAATGGTTGATACCGAAGGAGAACAGATAGGTCAGATAAACGGCTTGACGGTTATGGATATGGGGGATTATTCCTTTGGAAAGCCTTCAAGAATTACAGCATCAACCTATATAGGTGAAAGCGGTATTGTAAATGTAGAGAGAGAAGTGGATTTAAGCGGCACCTCTCACAGTAAAGGAGTTCTTATATTAAGCGGATATATCGGTCAGAAATACGCACAGGACTTCCCGCTGTCGCTGACGGCCAGCCTGTGTTTTGAACAATTATACGGCGGAGTTGACGGGGATAGTGCTTCAAGTGCCGAGCTATACGCGATTTTATCAAGTCTTTCAGAAGTCCCCATAAAGCAGTATATTGCTGTCACCGGTTCTGTAAATCAAAAGGGTGAGATTCAACCGGTTGGAGGCGTTTCATATAAAATAGAAGGATTCTTTGAACTTTGCAAACTCAGGGGACTCAATGGCAAGCATGGTGTAATAATTCCTCACCAGAATGTCAGGAACCTTGTCCTCAATGAAGAAGTGGTTGAAGCGGTCCGCAAAAAGCTGTTTCACATTTATCCGGTGTCAACAATAGATCAGGGAATTCAATTGTTGACAGGACTTGAAGCCGGTGTGAAAAACAACGATGGAAGCTATAAAAAGGGTACAATAAACTACCTGGTTAACGGTAAACTTGAAAGATATGCAAGAACTGTTATGAATGCAACAAAAAGGAGAAAATAATTTCAGACAATTTAATATTTTTCAACGTATCTATTACATACTTCGGAAAAATGCGCCTATGGAGTGCGTTTTTCTCCGGAAAGGGGGTGTATCGAGCTTTGGTGCTTACAGATGCAGAACTAGTATCCCGATGTATAAATGGTGATAGTAGTGCGTTTGAGGAAATAGTGACAAGATATAAAAAAC